>JABMOP010000375.1 GCA_013204125.1 Rhodospirillales bacterium
CTTCCAAGCCTTCCAAGGTTTCCAATTGCACATGGACGAGAAGGCCGGCATGGCGGGCGCATAATTTATCGGCGACGCGGCGCACTTGATCCGCCGTTTTGACTTTGGGCAACAAAACGCCGTCCGGCGGCATATCGCATTCGGCAACGGCTTCCAAATCAGCCTTGCCGTCGTCGCTATCGGACGCATTGATCCGTAGCAATCGTTCAGCCCGGCCCGCATCGGCGGCGAACAAGGCAATTGCATCTTTCCGCGCTTGAACTTTCATATCTCCGGCAACGGCGTCTTCCAGATCAACGCAGACCATATCGGCGCCGCTTTCCATCGCCTTTGGAAACCTGTCCGGCCGTGATGCCGGAACGTATAGGAGACTGCGGCGCGCCTTTAGGTCCAACGAAAGCATATTCAAGTCCTTGCGAAATTCGTCCCTGTACTTAACCTTAGCAGCATAGATAAACCACCGAAGGTTAGAATTTTTATGTCTCTTCCCTTGGACGGTACTTTGGTCGTTGCCTTGGAACAAGCGGTTGCCGCGCCTTATTGCACGTCGCGGCTGGCAGATGCCGGCGCGCGGGTCATAAAGATCGAACGCCCCGGCGGTGATTTCGCGCGCGGCTATGACGATGTGGTGATGGGGCAAAGCTCGTATTTCGTCTGGCTCAACCGCGGCAAGGAATCGATCGAACTCGATATCAAAGACCCCGCCGACAACGCGCTTTTGCATGCCATGATCGAAAAGGCCGATGTGTTCATCCAGAACTTGGCGCCCGGCGCCGCCGCCCGCGCCGGTTTCGACGGCAAAAATTTACGAAAAAATAACCCGAAGCTGATCACCTGCGATATTTCCGGATATGCAACCGAAGGGCCGTCCCGGAATATGAAAGCCTACGATATGCTGGTCCAGGCGGAAACGGGCTTGGCGTCGATTACCGGCAGCGCCCAAGAGCCGGGCCGCGTCGGCGTATCGGTGTGCGATATCGCCGCCGGCATGTATAGCCATTCGGCCATTCTTCTGGCCCTGATCGAGAGGGCGCAAACCGGGGAAGGCAAGGCCATCAGCTGTTCCCTGTTCGATGGCATGGCCGATTGGATGGCCGTGCCGCTTCTCCATCATGATTACGGCGGCAAGGCGCCCGAACGGGTGGGACTTCGCCATCCATCGGTGGCGCCCTATGCGGCCTTTGATACTTTGGATGGCGGCCAGATCGTTATTTCAATTCAAAACGACCGGGAATGGGCCGCTTTCGCGGACAAAATTCTGAGCTGCCCGGACCTCGCCGAAGAAGGGCCGTTCAAAACCAATATCTCGAGGGTCGCCAATATGGCGGCGCTGGAAAAAACGATCGCCGCCGTTTTCGCTGAGCACCAGACCAAGGATCTGACCGAAAAATTATTGGCCACGGGCATCGCTTTCGGCCGCGTAAATTCGGTCGCCGAATTATCCAAACACCCTGATTTGCGGCGGGTCAGCGTTGAAACGCCGGGCGGCACGGCACATATCCCGGCGCCGCCCGCCGTCACTTCGGATAATGAAGGAAAGCTGGGGCCGGTTCCAAAATCCGGCGAACACTCCGAAGCTTTGCGCGCCGAGTTTGGCTGAGGCATTAAGCACGGGATCAAGTACTCGAGTGTTAAAAAGAAAGTTGTGCAACCTTTGCTTTTTTCTGATCAATTATTATACTTTAAAGCACTAATAGATATTTGCCTTTGATACCAAATCTAGCGCCTCATTCGCGGGAAATGAAATGCAATCCATAATTAGCGACGGCAAACAACGATTGGTTCCGCTGGTCTTATCTCTCGCATGTGGTCTTCTTTTTTTACCCGCCCTGTCCGTCTCCGCCTCCGCTGAGGCTCTTAACAAACAGGCGGTTAAGAAAAAAATTTCCGGCAACACCGTCAAGTTGTTCAATAAACGGCAACAGGCTGAAGTCTTCTTGTATTTTGCCCCGGGCGGCAAAGTGGCGGGCGTTATTAATTCGAAGCCCGCCCGAAAGATTCGTCAGAAATGGAGCATCAAGAAAAACGGCGCGCTGTGCCGGTTTATCGCGGCCCAGAAAAAAAATATTTGCCGGCGCATGGAGGCCGATGGCAATAAGCTCCGGTTCGTGAAGGGCGATGGCTCCCTCGCCTTCGAAGCGACGTTATTACCCGGCAAGCAGTTGCCGGCTGACGGCCCGCAACAGGCCATGGGGAAGGGCGGCGGCGGGAAGAAACCCGGCATGGTCATCAAGAAGCAGGACCAGAACGGCGACGGTAGGCTTTCCAAGCAGGAATTCAAAGGCCCGCCGCAGAAATTCGCCAAAATCGACGCCGATAAGGACGGCTTCATAACAACGAAGGAGCTTGCGGCTGCGCAAGCACGGCGGGGCGGCGCTGGTCCGAAGGGCGGAGCGATGGCCAACGGCCCTGACGGCAATGGGAATCCACCGAGTATCAGCGACCGGCTCGCCATGATGGACAGCAACGGCGATGGCAAAGTCGAACCTTCTGAATGGCGCGGTAAGGAACAGATATTCAAGCGCCTGGACCGAAACCACGATGGATACATTACCTCTTCGGAAGTTGCCGAACTGGAAAAAAAGAAAAGCCAAAAACCCTTAATGACCCTGGCCATGCAGAACCTCCGTGCGCCGGAGCGGCAGTTAGAACGCCGCGCCCACCGCCAGGACTGTGTTTATGATAAAAAACAATACCGCTTCCGGCATTTTCTCATTACCGGATTTGCGCCCAATTGCGCCTTCGGCGGCAGCATCTTAATCACGGATCTTACAGACAGGGAGTGGCCAACGCTGTTCGAAATCGGCATGACCGGTAATCTGATCTGGGAGTACGATATCGCAAAAGGCGCGGGAAGTTCTCTTGGGTCGCTCGGTCGTAAATCCCATCCGATCATGGACCCATCACGGCTGCCCAATGGCAATACCCTATTCGGCATGAAGGAGTTTGGAATATTCGAGGTAAACCGTGCGGGACAGACGGTGTGGAAACACATGGATACTGGCATCAGCCACGATGTCGACCGGCTACCCAACGGCAATACCATCTACGCACGCGGCTGGTCGGATAAAGGCGCGGATCAGTTTCGCGAAGTCGACAGCAAGGGGAAAATCGTCTGGTCTTGGACCGGCTTGGATCAATTCAAGGATTCTATCTACCAGCCGACAACGAACCCGTCGCTTTCAACACCCGGTTATGAAGGCTGGATCCATCCCAACGCCGTGACGCGGCTCGCCGACGGCACCACATTGCTGTCTTTGCGTAATTTTCACCGCATCGTCTTTGTCGACCGGGCAGGTACAGTTAAAAAATCCCTGCTCGCTCCAAACACCCATGATCCGGAGATATTGGAAAATGGCAATGTCCTGGTTTGCGTGCCGACCGGCATCGCCGAATATGCGCAAAATCGGCTGGTATGGCGCTGGGACGAGGCGGAGTGGAAGAAAAAAGCCGGCTTCGGCGATATCTGGTTGCTGCGTGACGCCAATCGGTTGCCGAACGGAAATACATTTGTCACCACCGGCAACCGGTTGCTGGAAATTGATCCTTCGGGATGGCCCGTCTGGCAACTGGAAAATACCAGGATTCGAGCCGTCCATGATGATAAAAGCCGGTCTTTTTTCAAGACCCAGCGCATCGGTCCCGATGGGCGTGGCTACGGGGGCTAACCAGTTTCACATAAGTCCCTTAAGGGTTTCTGCGCGCCGCATTTGGCGAATTGAAGCGCCGGCGAGATATTCACATTGATTTACAATTTCTGAATGTGACTGACATAGAGGGTTAACATTGTACGACTACCTTTGATGCTCGTTCCAAGTGTTATTCAACAGGGAACCATCAGGGGTGACATGAGCATGCAAAAAATTCTCTATATCGAAGATGATCGGGTAAGCCGGTTTTTGATGACCGAAATTTTCGACCAGCAATCAGATTTCGCCCTCATCACCGCCGAAGATGCCGAGCAGGCGCTGGATATCGTTGCGCACCAAGCCATCGATCTGGTGATTACCGATATCAGGATGCCGGTGCGGGACGGCTTCGAATTTCTCAGTACTCTGAAATCAAAGCCAAATACACGCGCCCTTCCGGTAATCGCCTTGAGCGGTCTGGCCATGAAGGAAGACGTGAAACGCGGCAACGACGCCGGGTTTTCCGCCTATATTACCAAGCCGATGAATTTGGACCATATGTTCGGCGTCATACGCAAATGTTGCGCCTAGGAAGTGCGTCATTAATTTTTAACTAGGCAACCCATTTATCGCGCCAGCCAAGCGTCTCCAATGTGGTGCTCGTCGGCACATATTCACACGCTACCCATTTATCGTAGCCCATGCGTTCCAACGCGGCAAAAAATACATCATGATCTATTTCTCCGGTTCCAGGTTCACCCCGGCCCGGAACGTCGGCGATTTGAATATTGCCGATCAGATCCAGGTGTTTCTCGACAATCGCCGCCATTTCTTCGGCGGAAGCACAGCCATCGGTGACAAAGCAATGATAGGCATCGTATTCAATGCCAAGATTGGGATGGCCGACATCTTCGATCACTTCCATAACATCGGCGGTCGTCGCCAAAAGCGAATTGGGGCGTATCTCCGGATTTAAGGCTTCGATAAGGACTGGGACGCCAAATTCGGCCAATTCATCGGCAGTGATTTTCATATTTTCTTTAAACACCCGCAAAGCATCAGACTTTGCCACGCCATCGGGCGGAGCATAGGCGGGAACCACCAATCCGGTTGGGCGCAATGCATCGCAATAGCGTTTGGATGCATCCAGGTTTTCACGGAACGCCGCCTCCATGCCGGGCGCGGCGGCGACCAAAGGCCCCATTTTGACGCCTTCTCCAACGGCGATATTGATGACCGACATATCGAGCCCATCGGCATCCATGGCGCGCCTAATTTCGCCGGCGTCCATATCGTAGATGAAAATATATTCGATGGCACCGAAACCGGCAGCAGCGGCAGCCGATATGCGGGCAATAGGATCGTCCACTTCGGTGAACATCATCGTCAGATTGGCCGAAAATTTGAGCATGGCCAGTTCCCTCTCTGTTTTTAAAGGCTTGATCATTCGATCTTTTGTTCGGTCTATTATGTCAGAGCATCTAATTCAAAGAGAAAAGGATAAGACCATGGAAAAAGAAATCATTGAAATTGAGCGCAAATTGCCCGAAGGACGGCCGGAAACGCCCCTATCGCTGGCCGTAAAAGCAGGCGATTTCGTATTTGTTTCAGGCCAGCCGCCGACCGATTTCGCGACCGGTGAATTTGTGCAGGGCGATATCGAAGTGCAAACCCGGCAATGCCTGGAAAACGTAAAAACCATCTTAGAGGCGGCGGGATCAAGCTTGGACAAAGTCGTTAAGGTCCAGGTTCTGTGTTCCAACGCGGCCTATTTTCAAAAAGTGAACGCCATCTACCGGGAATATTTCAGCAAAGATTTCCCGGCGCGCACCTTCGTTACCGTCGGATCATGGCCGGGCGCGTTCGATATTGAAGTAGAATGTATTGCGATCGCCTAAAACGGTACGTCCAGCGCCCGGCATAGAAAACGCATCAACGGCGCCGCCGCTTTGAAGGTATCTTCAATCTCGTCCAAAAATTTGGACGAGCGGGTAATCGCGGGTTTTTCGTGGCGCATGGCAAAGAAGCTATTTCGCTTAATATCCTCGATCAACGGATGGTCGGCGCCGAACCCCTTGGGCGGCCGCGTCAGGCCATCGCCGGCGACACCGCCGAAGACATTTTTTAAGCGCTTATTACCGGTCACTTTACGCCAACCCGCGCCGTCTTTCGCGATGGCATCGCGAATGGATTTAAGCTGCGGCGAAGGCGGGAGCCATATGCCGCCGCCGAATATCACTTCATCCGGGGCCAGATGAATGTAGAAGCCCGGCGCGTGGGCATCGCGGCCCGCTTTGTGGCGAAATTGCACAGCGGCGTGTTCTTTATAAGGGCGCTTGTCTTTGGTAAACCGGACATCGCGGTAAATGCGGAACATCGAGCCGCCATTCCATTTCGGGTTGGCGACAAAACATTTTGAAACACCTTCGAGGCGGGGCGCCATATCGGTTATTAGATCGATCAGCGGCGCCTGGATTTCCGTCTCGTAACGTTCCTTGTTGGCATTGAACCATTCGCGTTTATTGTTGGCGGCGAGCTCGGTGAAGAAATTATAAAAGTTGCCGCCCAGACCGCTAAATCTATCACTCATGGAAATATCTCCCTGATTTTCACGCGCCGGGTTCCGGAACTTGAACCGTTTCTGCAAATTATTACAAGCCGAAACCAAAATTAAAGGGCGCAATTTTCTACCCTAACCAATTAAGATAATTGGTGTTTCTGGGATCGATATCGTAATACGTTTATTTCTTTATCGATTTTGCAACGAAATAATCGTATATTTACTAAGGTTACCCACATTCGTTTTGTCCGTATCTAGAAAATATCAATATCGAACCAACGATGGAAATGCGTGTTACCGACAGGTGTGAGGCCTGGACGATCATTTGAATTGGAGTATTCAATGGCCAAAGAATTTAGAAGAATTACATTCAATAAAATGGAAATTCGCGGCGCTGTAGAAAATGCCCTGGCATCCTCCGAGAAAAAAATTCCGCCGGGCGAGGTGGTGTCGGTTAAATCAAAGCGGGAATCCAATAAATTTTTTTATGAGTTGGGTATCTTCGATTATGCCCACCACAAGCAAGGCAACTTGACGCTGGCCGAAGACGCGACACTGGACGCCCTGATTACGCACAGCATGAAATCCGGCATTCCCCTGCCGCGCGCATCAAGAAAAGAAGTCCGCGATATCGACGGTCTTTTATGCCTGGATATATTTCTCGAATAAAACGAGGCCCCGGCGGCGTTTACCCACCGTAGAATACGTTGTCGCCCAATTCCTTCATTTCCAAGATCGCTTCGTCGGCGCGGCCTTTGGGCGCTACCGCGACATTGGCTTCGGTCACTTCACCGATGACGATGTGATGATCGCCGCGTTCGACGATTTCGGCGACGCTGCATTCAACGCTGGCCGGCGCTGAATCCAATATCGGCGCGCCGTTGGCGCCTGCGTGATAGGCTTCGCCGCTGATTTTATCGCCATCTTTTTCGGCTGGTTTGAAAAAGGTAAAGGCGGGCCCTTGCTGTCCCTTACCGAGCATATTGAGCGCAAATTTGCCGGTCTTTTTGATCAACGCGTAGGCGCCGGAATCGGATTTCATGCCGATCGCCACCAAGGGCGGATCGAACGAAGTTTGGGTCACCCAATTGACGGTTGCCGCAGCAATATTTCCGTCTTCGTCTTCGGCCGTCAGCACGTAAATGCCGTAGGGGATCATTCTGAGTGCGGTTTTCTTGGCGTCGGCGTCCATTTTTTTCCTCCGATAATTGCAAGCCCTGTGACTGGGGGGTGCAGACTACTGAATATTCAGCAGCCCGCTAATTGTTATTGGTCGTATTATTCGTCGTAAGCAACAAGGCTGGAAAAAGGAATATCCAGTTTATCCCGGCCTTTCAAGAAATTCAGCTCGATGATGCAAGCGCCGCCGGCCACTTCGGCGCCGACCTGCCTGAACAGAGCAATCGCCGCCGCCATGGTGCCGCCGGTGGCCAATAGATCGTCCAGAAGCACAACTTTTTGGCCGGGGGCCACGGCGTCATCTTGAATTTCGATGACATCGGAGCCATATTCCAAATCGTACTCATAAGAGATCGTTTTACCGGGAAGCTTGTCCTTTTTCCGGACCATGGTGAATCCGAGGCCGAGTTTTAACGCCAATGGCGCGGCAACTAGAAACCCCCTGGATTCGATACCGGCAAGAACATCGGGTTGATGGACGCTGACTTCTTTCGCCAAGCGCCCCATCGTCACCTGCCACGCATCGGCGTCCGCCAGCAGCGTCGAGATATCGTAAAACAGGATACCTTCGGACGGAAAATCCGGGATGCCCCTGATGTAGTCTTTAATATTCAGGCTCATCCCGATATTCCCCTCAAACGAATGAGACAGATTACTTTAAGGTTTTAATATAGGCGATGACGTTTTCGCGGTCTGCCTTCTTTTTAAGCTTGAAAGTCATAGATGCCTTTTTTTTGCCTTTACTCTTGGTGAATTTTCCGGGGTTGGCTAAATATCCATCCAATTCAGCTTCATCCCAAGTCCAATCGGCGCCTTTAAGACCTTTGTAGTTGGTATAACCCTCGGCTGTGCCGGCTTTGCGGCCAAAAATTCCGGCCAGCGACGGGCCGGATTTATTCTTTCCAGCTGTGACGGTGTGGCAGGCGATGCATTTTTTAAAAACTTTTTTGCCCTTTTCGGCATGATCGTTGGCCATTGCGGTGCCGGCAATAAGCGTCGAGGAAAGCACGAGAATGGCAGCGAGAACGCGACCTTTATTCATAGAAATTCTCCAATAATGTCCGTAATTAAATCCAAAATTCATATTCTGTTTCTACCCCCACCAAATGGCACTTTCGATGACAAATACCAAGCGGCGCATGGCGGGAGCAGGTGTGCGCTAATATACGTAACACGATCGACATTTCAAGCAAACTAGCGCCCAATAACCCTTGAAAATTTACCCATGCGCCATAATTTCGACAAAATTATCGCGTCGGCGCATGGTCGCCGTCCACAGATCTGAGATCACGCCAGATCGAGCGGTCGTCTCTGAACCGTTTGAGGGAGCCGGTGACCTCTCGAAATAAAGGATTACTGCGCGACAAGGTGTTCGAAACATGCACCCACGCCGTATGCAGATCGGCAATCATGACAGCGGGCCAGCGCTGCACTTTAACCCCTTCCAAGATCAAATCTTTCAAGGCGTCAAAATGAAGGCTTTCGCCTTCGGAAAGGCTGGCGGCGACATTGGCCGCGCAAACGGTCTCCACCCGTTCCTTCAATTGGGGTTCGAGCGCTTTCCATTTATCTAAATTTATCATCAAATCCAGAAACCCTGATTGGCGGCTCCAACCGGGGAAATAATAATACGCCGTCTGGCGATAAAAATTCAGCGACTTGTCGTCTGCTGGGCTAATCACAATCGCGCCGGAAATTTGGTGGCTGCGAAATGCGCCGCTCAGATCCGAAGGCGCCATTGTGATCGGTTTTGCGCCGAAGACTTCGGCGACACGCGCCGGCAAGCCGACAACGGCGAGCTTCAAATCTTTGAAATCTTCCACCTTTTTAATTTCATTGGTGAACCACCCTCCGGTCGAGCCGTTGACGCCGCAAACCACGGCATGAATATTGAAAGAATGATATAGCTCGTTGTAGAAACGGTGTCCGCCGCCGGTATTGAACCAGGCGATGAGCGTATTAATGTCCGGCCCAAATGGAATGCCGCCGAACATTTCAAACACCGGCGACTTCTCGCCCCAGTAAGACGCCGAGGTAAAGGCCGCGTCCAAGACGCCCGATGCGACCGCATCGAAAGTATCGAGGGCATCAACCAATTGCCCCGGCTCGAACACTTTTAAAGTGACCCTGCCATCGGTGCTATTGTTCAAGCTGCGCACAATGGATTGCACCCGGGCGCCCGCATGCGGCATAAACTGGGGAAACAACGACGTAAACCGCCATTGCACGGTAGGCGCCGATTTCGCGCCTCGTAATATCCCGTTGCCGGTCGTGCCGTGGGGAATCGAGCGGCCGCCGATATCGATCATCGCCAACATCACGCCGGCGATAAGCCCGAGCAGTAGGCCAGCGATAAATCCGCGCATTCGGTTATTCCTCCTAAGGGGAACTTAAGCTGGATTTCGGGTTATTGAGCCGCAGATCCGAGCGATTGCTTCTCATCGGCAAACGCCGGCATAATTTTTTCCGCAAAATTATTAAGAGATTCCGGTGTGCCGGTCGCCAGCGTCAAAACGTATTCAACGCCAAATTCGCGAAGCTCCATCACGCGCTCGATGACTTCGCCCGGCTCGCCGATAATCGCCGCATCATCCACCGGCGCGCTGCCATCGGCGTAAGATTGCGGCTCTTCCGGCAAGCCCGGCAGGCGGCCAAACTTGGACATCGCGCCGGAACGCTTGGCCCGGGCTTCCTTGGCAACCGCTGTTTCTTTTTTTGATCCGGTCAAAACAATGGCCCGCGTTAACCCAACTTCCGCCGGGTTATAGGTGCGCCCGACCTCATCGCAGGCTTGCCGAAAAACATCAACCCTTTCCCGCGTCAGATCGAACGAGCCGTATTGATCGAGCAACAGGTTAAAACCGTTTTTGGCGACGCGTTGAATAGAACTTGGCGTTCCAGCCCCGGTCCATATGGGCGGCATCGGTTTTTGCACAATTTCAGGCTCGACAATAATGTCTTCAAAATTCCAGCGCTCTGAGTGATAGGAAAATCGCTCGCTCGATGTCCACGCCTTGAATATGATCTCCAGCGCTTCGTCGAAACGTTCTTGCGCCTCTTCTTTCGGGATGCAGAAGCCTTTGAATTCCAGATCGCGGTAGCCCTTGCCGATCCCGAAATCGAGCCTGCCGCCCGATAAGAGATCAAGCGTCGCCGCCTGCTCGGCCAATAATATAGGGTTGTGCCACGGCAATATGGTGACCGCCGTGCCAAGCCGGATTTTTTCTGTTTTTGCGGCCAGATATGTCAAAAGACTGAGCGATGCGGAAACCTGCCCGATGCCCGAAAAGTGATGTTCGACGATAAAGATGCTGGCAAAATCCAGCTTGTCGGCAGCAACGACGAAATTGATGAAATCGCCATAGCTGGCGCTGTCGGCAGTTTCACCGCGGCGCACCGCGCCCCCGAACAATCCGAACTTCATATTGCATATTCCTTGGTCTTATTGGCCAGACCGGGGATTATCCCAAAAATTAGGCCAAAAACAAGCTGACCGCGACCACCGCCGCGATGACGCCGGCCACATCGGCGCTAAGCCCCGCGATCAGCGCGTGGCGGACGCGTTTCACTTGCACGGCGCCAAAATAAACCGCCATCACGTAGAATGTGGTTTCGGTAGAACCTTGCAGGGTCGAGACCAGATAGCCGGTATAGCTATCGGGGCCAATCGCCTGATCGTTGAGGATCGACGCCAAAATGCCATAGGCGCCGGACCCCGATAACGGCCGCAAAAGCGCCATCGGTAAGGCTTCTGCCGGCAAGCCAAGCGGCCCGGTCAGCGCCGATAGGGGGCCGATCACCATTTCCATGGCGCCCGATGCGCGGAACATGCCGACGGCAACCAATATGGCGACCAGATAAGGAATAATGCGTAAGGCCACGGTGAAGCCTTCCTTGGCGCCTTCGACGAAGGATTCGTACACCAGAACGCGGCGCACAAAGCCAAAGCCCAAAAGCGTCACCAAAAGCCCCGGAATTATCCACGGCGCGATAGCCCGCCCATAGAGAACCGTAAGCGGAATCAGCGCCAAAATGCCGCCGAGCACCGCGTAGGAAATCCACGGCGCATAAGATTGTTCGGCGCCTTCGGTATCCACTCCGGGATCAGCAATCGCGGCTCTTTCCACTTGGGGGGCATCAACGGGCGCCGCATCTGCCGGCCCCGGCAGCCATAACCGCTGGCATAATTTGGCGACGATGATGGCGATGGCGGTCGAGAATATGGTGGCGAACAAGGTCGTCGGCACGATGCCCGCCGGATCACTGGACCCCGCCGCCGCGCGGAGCGCAATGACACCGGTCGGCAATAACGTGACGGAAGACGTATTGATGGCCAGGAACAACACCATGGCGTTGCTCGCCGTGCCCTTCACCGGGTTTAGCTTGTCCAATTCCTGCATGGCGCGGATGCCGAACGGTGTCGCCGCATTGCCGAGGCCGAGCACATTAGCGGACATATTCAAGATCATCGCGCCCATGGCCGGATGATCGGGCGGCACATCGGGAAACAAGCGCTGCATCAAGGGCCGGACAAGGCGTGCAATGATGATCAAAAGCCCACCCGCTTCGGCGACTTTCATCAACCCCAGAAACAAAGCCATGACGCCGATCAGCCCCAGGGCGAGCGTAACCGAAGATTCCGCTGAATTGATAACTGCAGTCGCCAACACTTCCATCGGCGATTTACCATCACCCGCCGGCACAGCCCACAGAACTTGCCGCACTGCGGCAGTGGCGAAGGCAATGGCGACAATGGCAAAAAATATGACGTTCATGGAGCGAATATTCGCGTGATCAAGGGGTTCTCCTTGGCTTCATCCCTTTTAAGGAAGTTTGGATCGGGATGCTAGTCAGTAAACCTAACGCGCCAATAATATTGCTTCTTATTAAGGTTTGGCTAAAATTGCGATGGATTATTTATGGAACTTGAATGAATAACAATTCCCTCACCCACAAACTTGCAGCCATTTTGGCCGCAGATGTGGCAGGTTATTCGCGCCTCATGAACGAAGATGAAGCCGCGACGATATCCGCGTGGCAAAATCTTCGGTCTGAAATCATTAAGCCTGTTACTGCCGAACATTCCGGACGCATTGTTAAACATACGGGCGATGGCTTCCTCGCCGAATTTCAAACCGTGAGCGATGCCGTGCGCTGCGCAATTGCCATGCAGTTTAAAATGTCCGAATTCAATGAAGATATTGCTGAGCAGCGTCGCTTGAATTTTCGCATGGGAATAAATTTCGGCGAAATTGTCGTAGACGAAGACGACATTCATGGCGATGGCGTCAATGTTGCCGCGCGGCTGGAAGGGCTGGCGTCGGAACCAGGCATCTGTGTTACCTCCCAAGTCTATGAACAGGTGCGCAAAAAAGTCGGGTGCGCCTTTGAAGATATGGGCGAGCATCAGGTAAAAAATATAGCCGAGCAAATTCATGTCTATCGCATCCTCTGTTCGGTTCCTGCCCCGCGACTTGAAAACAGTGCGGTCGCCGCCGATCCTGCCGGTTCGGGTAGCCCGCGAGGCGCAATGGAAAAACCCTCGATCGCCGTTTTACCGTTCGTCAATATGAGCGCCGATCCCGAGCAGGAATTTTTCGCTGACGGCCTGACCGAAGATATCCTCACCCAATTATCCCGCTTTGCAGATTTGTTTGTCATTTCGCGTAATTCGACCTTCACCTACAAAGGAAAATCGGTAAAAGCCAAGGACGTTGCGAACGATCTGGGCGTCCGTTATGTGGTCGAAGGCAGTGTTCGCAAAGCGGGAAACCGTGTGCGCGTCACGGTTCAGTTGATCGACGGCAACGATGACCGCCACGTTTGGGCTGAAAAATATGACCGCGAACTGGAAGATATATTTGATATCCAAGACGAGATAACGGCTGCCATAACGGCGACATTACCGGGACGGATCGAGGCCGATAGCCATGACCGCGCCCGGCGTAAACCAACAGAAAATATGCAGGCCTATGAATGCGTTCTCGCCGGCAAAATCCTTCATCACAAATCAAACCGCGAAGACAACATTGAAGCGCAGCGCTATCTGGAACGCGCCATCGAATTGGACCCCAATTACGTCCATGCCCGCGCTTGGCGCGCCTGTGTCCTTGGTCAGGCTTGGGGATATGGCTGGCTTACCGGCGATTATGCCGCTGTTTTATCGGGTGAAATGGAAAATCTTGAGAAAATGCTGGCAATCGATGAAAACGACACCGATACGCACCGCATCCTTGCCGCCATTTACATTACACGGCTGAGCTTCGATCAAGCCCTTGCGCATCAAACGAAGGCACTCGCCCTTAACCCAAATTATGATCTGGTTGTTGTTCAGCAAGGTGAATTGTTGACTTGGCTTGGCCGCGCTGAGGAAGGAATTGACTGGATCAAGAAGGCGATGAAATTAAACCCGTTTCATCCGCAACGATTTTGGAGCCATCTCGGCCGCGCCTATTTTGTCGTCCGCCGCTATGAGGACGCGATCGCGGCGTTCAAGCATATCGATGCGCCGGATGGGACACATTATGCGTTTCTTGCCGCTTGCAGTTCCTATTTGGACGATAGCGCCGTCGCGGCTGAATATAATCGTGAAACCTTAAATGTTGCGCCCGACTTCAATATCAGCGCGCATATGGCGCTGCAATATTACAGCGAAGCCGATGACCGCGCCCACCATCTGGACGGTCTCCGCAAAGCCGGGTTTGCGGAAGGCTCCTAATACTTCATATCGCTTTCCGGTCGGTCTTCCATTTTAAAGCCCATAGCCTCTTCGTAGGCGGCCCGAACGTCTTCCGGCTGGCCGTAATGGAAGGGGAAATTCTTGGACGAGACGCGCCGGGCGGCGCTGGCGGGCGAGGCTTCTTCCATTTCCTTCACCGAAAATCCTTCGATGAAATTTTCCTTACCGGCGATTGGCAAATCGATGCGTTCGTTTTCTTTTTCGTCGCGAATGATCGATTTCGGATCGCTATTGGCGTTCTTTTCCAAGGCGTCCATATCATCGAAGAAGCGTTTGCGGATCATCGCGATGCCTTTGTCACTTTTTCCCAGATGTTCCTGGGCGCGTTCTGCAAAAGTGCCTTGGCCGACCCAGGCGATAATGTCCTGGTTCATGATATGGCTTGATATCCAGCGCCCGGTTTTTTCGTCCTTGATCGGGCTTACCCAATGGGGGATGCGGTCCTGAACGTAGGGTTCACGGTCTTTCGGCACACGGTTGAAGAACCAGCCGACGCTGAGGGTGTTTTCATCGTCGACCGGCACCCGCCATTCGAAATGGCCGCCGGTAAACAGCGCGTAGGGCCAAAGGCAGACCCGCCCGATGGTCCAGAGGGGGTGGTCTTTATCGGTGCCTTCGCGGATTCGGTGATAGGTGAACCCGTGCTCGAACTCGCCGAAATCCACTTCCAGATGCTTCGGCGCATACGGCCCTTCATCGCCTTTCAAACGAACACTCCAATTGTCGTGCATCCATTCAAAATGCACCGGATCAATGGAATTTTCCTGGCATTGGAACCAGTTGCAGGGAATATCGGCAAAAACGATCTGGGCAAAACCATGCTTCCAGGTAAACGGCTCGTAATTGGGGACCAGCGGCGCCGGCTCAGGCCCCATATAGGCCCATAACAGCCCGGCATGGTGCTCGACCTTATAGGCCTTGACCTTGATTTGGCTTTTGAGCTTGCCCTCTTCGTCGATGGTGTCTTCGTAAGGCTGGTGCGTGCAGTTGCCGTTATGGTCGAACAGCCAGCCGTGGTAATTGCAGCGAAGGCCGCATTCTTCGACAAACCCGTAAGATAGATCGGCGCGGCGGTGCGGGCAGTGGCGGTCAATCAGGCCAAAATTTCCGCTTAAATCTTTATAGAGGGTCAGATCTTCACCAAGAAGCCGCACTGGTTTGGTGGCCTTGTCTTCCAGTTCGGTCGCGGCGGCAAAGGGATGCCAATAGCGGCGCAGCAATTCACCCATCGGCTTGCCGGGGCCGACCTCCATCAACTTCTGGCTTCTGGCTTCTTCCAACATGATTTTTATACCTGTTCCTGAAACTTATGATTTTTGTTAGCGCGCATCTATAGCACAGCATCTCGCGTAAATAAAATATCGAAAAACATGTTGACAAATATATCGATCGATATATACTACGTAATAGTAGATGGAATTGAATGGAGTAGAGCCATGAGACACAGGAAACCGAAGAATTGGTTCAGATGGGGCCGGTATTTAAATTTTATAGCCAAAGACACGTGGAAGCGTGGGTTTTATGAAGTTTTCGCCAAACGTAGCCTGCGTTCGCCGAACGAACTGCGCAACGCGATCAACGAAGTCCCGGATAAATATGTTTGATCCGGCGTCGGGCGAATAACGAAATATGGCGCGCCCGCCTCGCAGTAACCTTGCCCGCCGTGGGCCGGTCAATCGGTTCGGCCCATGGACTTGGGAGGGCAGTTTTTTCGACCGCGGCGAATTACCGCCGGCGGTCGCCTCCATCCTCGACAAAGAAGGACCGCAGCACGGCTACGAGTTGATGAAAATCCTGAACGAGCGTTCGGGCGGACTCTATAATCCAAGCGCCGGCACCATCTACCCCCTCCTGCAACAACTTGAAGACCAAGAACTGGTCAGCTCCAAGACCGAAGACGACGGTAAGCGCGTGTTCGAACTGACGAAGGCCGGGCATCTTTATATTTCGGATAATGCGCAACGCATCAAAAATATATGGGAACGGTCGCGCCAGGACGAATGGACCGGCTGGAACCCATTTCTCGACCCCGACGCCATGGAAATTATGCGCCCCGCGTTCCGGCTTATGCGGATTGCAGTGCGCACCGCCGTGGCATCCAGCGATCCGAACGCCGCCGACGATATCCGCCTAATACTGCGCGAAGCCGGCGAACGCATCGACGCCATGAACGAATAGCGACCGGGCGCAGCCGATACCTAGTCGGTCTTCTCCAATTCAGCCGCATGGCCCATCGCAATGCGCGCCAGCCAGATCCATAAAGCCGCCGCCATCACCGCGCCGACGGCAATGGTGATTTGCAATCCGGCGACCGATGCGATGCCGCCCATAAGAAGCGCGCCGACCGACGGCATGCCAAATGACGTCACCATATAAAGGGACATGACCCGCGCGCGAAGTTCCGGCGCAACCATATTTTGCACCAGCGACTGCGACGCGATGCCGCCGATAAGCAGAAAAAGACCAACAGAAAATATGCTCGCCACGCCGATCCAGAATATTTTCGTTACGGTAAACAATAATAACGCGATGGCGGTCGCCAGGAACGACCAAACCACAAGCCGGGTCAGCCCTTGTGTTTCGCCCCGGCGCGCCAGCCAAAGCCCCGATAACATCGCGCCAAAGCCCATCGACGACAACAACATGGCCAACCCATCGGGGCCTTGGCGAAATACTTCAACTGCAAAGCCGGGCAACAATTCGATCACCGGGCGGATGAGAAGCGCCGTTGCCGCAATCATAATCATGATCACGCGCACGCCGGGATGGAAAATGATGAACCGTACCCCTTCCCAGATTTCGACCGCCATATGGCGGCGCTCCGCCATCGCCGTCCGGCCCGGGGTTTCTTCCAAAATCAGCAATACCGCAAAAAAGACCATGTAACTAGCGGCGTTAAAGGCCAGCGCCGTAGTCATATTGGTCCAGACCAACAATACACCGGCGATGGCCGGTCCGATCAGGCGCGCGGCATTAAAGGTCGCTGTGTTGAGCGCAATGGCCGCCGATAGGTCCTGGCGCGGCACCAAGATTTGGACAATGGAAATGCGCGCCGGACCACTGAACGCTTCCAGAGTTCCGACCAAGGCCGAAAGCGCGACAATCAAATAAATATTAATAAGCCCGGCGCCGACCAGAACGGAGAACATGGCGGCCGCGAGGCCGGCGCAAAAAACCGCATAGCGCATAATCCGAACAAAGCCCATCCGGTCGGATAAGACGCCGGCGAAAATCGGGATCACCACCGTCGGAAATAGATCGGCGAAGGCAACCACACCCAACCAGGCTTCGGATTCGGTCAATTGCCAAGTTAGCCAGCCGACCGCGACCCGGTGGGTCCAGCGCCCGATTGTCGAAATTCCATTGCCGGCCCAGAAATATAAATATTGCTTGGTGCCAAGCGCGCGGGCGATGCCGCCGAATAGATAGGAAAAGATCATGAGGGCAATGGCTGAAAATTTGGGGACAAGGGATTTGAAGTTAACCGCCGCCGCCTTTGCCGACAAACGGAAAGCCGTATTTCGGGTGCGGATCAATTAACCAAGTGTGCAGTTTTGTTTGCCCC
>JABMOP010000376.1 GCA_013204125.1 Rhodospirillales bacterium
GATATCAACGTGCACGGGTCTTCGGCGATTGTTCGCGGCGTGGCCAAATTGTCCGGCGCGGAATTGATGGCGACGGATTTGCGGGCGTCGGTTTGCTTGGTGTTGGCAGGGCTCGCCGGCGAAGGGGAAACCATCGTCAACCGGGTCTATCACCTGGACCGCGGCTACGAGCGTATCGAAGAAAAGCTGACCGGTTGCGGCGCGGTTGTCGAGCGCTTGCAGGATTAGACACTAGTTTCCGATAAATCACTGGTTTTTAACGTTTAAATCTATTATTAGTTCGCCCCTTCACTGGAGTGAAACTATGCTTTCGAACGACAAGTTGATATTTGCCGTGCCACGCGGACGCATCTTGGAAGATGTGGTGCCGATGATGAAGCGCGCCGGAATTGAACCAGAAGACAGTTTCTGGGATTCAAAGGCGCGCCAATTGTGCTTCGCCACCAACGATCCGGGGCTGGATATCGTGCGCGTGCGCAGTTTCGATATCGCAACGATGATCGCTTTCGGTGCGGCGCAGATCGGCATTGCCGGCCAAGATGTGCTGATGGAGTTTGAATCCCGCGAAATTTACGCGCCGCTTGATCTGGGTGTCGGCGGCTGCCGCCTGGTGGTCGCGGAGCCACAGGAATTTGCGCCCGAAGACGATCCAAGGCGCTGGAGCCATGTCCGTATCGCCACCAAATATCCTCAAATAACACGGCGTCACTTTGCCGCGCGCGGCGTCCACGCCGAATGCGTAAAATTGAACGGCGCCATGGAAATCGCACCGGCCTTGGGCCTTTGCCAGCGCATTGTCGATCTGACTTCGACCGGCGATACCTTGGCCGCCAATGGTTTGGTCGAAGTCGAAGAGATCGCGAAAATAACTTCGCGGCTGGCCGTCAACCGGACGGCGTTCAAAACCCGCGGCGAAGAAATCTCCGGCTGGATCAAAAAATTCCGGGAAGCGGTCGATGCCGGCGCGGATTGAATTTGGCGGGCCGGATTTCGCGGTTGAGTTCGCATCTTTTCTTAATCGGCGCCGCGATGCCGACGAAAATGTAGCCGCCGCCGTTACCGATATCATCGAACAGGTGCGCCGGGATGGCGATCAGGCTTTGATCGCGCTCACCAATCGCTTCGACGGCTTCGCGCTCAGCGCCGACAATCTGAAATTTACCGCCGGCGAAATTTCCGAGGCGCGCCAAAGATGCGCCGCCGCCGATTTGGACGCGCTTAATCTGGCGGCCACGCGTATTCGGGAGTATCACCAGCGCCAAATGCCGGATGATCTGGACTACACCGATACCGCCGGCATGCGCTTAGGCTATCGCTGGCGACCGATTTCAGCGGTCGGCATGTATGTGCCCGGCGGCACCGCGTCTTACCCATCTTCGGTTTTAATGAATGCCTTGCCGGCCAAGGTTGCCGGTGTGGGGCGTTTGGCGATGGTCGTGCCGAGCCCAAGCGGCGAAATTAATCCGCTGGTTCTTGCCGCCGCGTCGATCGCCGGCGTCGATGAAATTTACCGTATCGGCGGGGCGCAAGGGATTGCAGCGCTGGCGCTCGGCACCAAGACCATCCAGCCAGTAGATAAAATTGTTGGTCCCGGCAACGCCTATGTGGCCGAAGCCAAGCGCCAATTTTTTGGCACCGTCGGGATCGATATGATTGCCGGCCCCTCTGAAATCTTAGTGGTCGCCGATGGTCAGAACGATCCGAACTGGATCGCCGCCGATCTGTTATCTCAGGCTGAACACGATGTCGGCGCCCAATCGGTGCTGATTACCGATGATGCCGGGTTTGCCGATCAGGTTTTGCAATCGATCGATAAGCATCTGGAAACTCTGCCGCGGGCCAAGATCGCCGGGGCAAGCTGGGATAACAACGGCGCCGTCATTTTGGTTGAGAAATTGGATCACGCCGTGGCGCTTATCAATGCCATTGCGCCGGAACATCTGGAATTGGCGGTGGAAGACAGCGATGGCCTGTTTGCCCGCATCGAACATGCGGGATCGGTCTTCCTTGGCCGCTATACGCCGGAAGCCTTGGGCGATTATGTGGCCGGGCCGAACCACGTCCTGCCGACGATGCGGAGCGCCAGATTTTCGTCCGGCCTCGGCGTATTGGATTTCATGAAGCGCACCTCGTTTATCGGCGGCGATAAGGCGTCTTTGGAAAAAATTGGACCGGCAGCGGTGACCCTGGCCGAAGCCGAAGGTTTGGACGCCCACGCGCTTTCCGTGGCGTTGCGCCTGAGGAAATAGGGGCGTGGACGAACGGCTGCGAATTGTTGACGTACGGCTGGATGGCGATGCCCAGGCTTTGGACCGCCGCGATATCCAGCATGATCGCAATGTCGCCATCTTTGATCTGCTGGAGGAAAATCATTTCGAGCCTACCGATGGCACGCTTGGACCTTTCACCCTGCATTTAAGGGTCGCCGAAAACAGGATGGTTTTTGACGTGCGCGACGAAGCGGACGCCCCGATGACCGAATTTACCCTGCCGGGCACGGTTTTTCGCTCAATCATCCGGGATTATTTTGTCGTTTGCGAAAGCTATTATGAAGCCATCAAAACCGCGACCCCGTCCAAGATTCAAGCCATCGATATGGGCCGCCGCGGCCTGCACAACGAAGGCGCCGAATTGATGCGCGAAAGATTGGCGCCGCATGTGAATATCGATCTCGATACGTCGAGGCGGCTGTTCACACTCATCTGCGTATTGCATTTGAGGTGAGGGGCCGATGAGCGAACTTCCATCCGCCGTTCTTTTTGCCTGCACCTTAAATTCGGTGCGCTCGCCGATGGCCGAAGGACTGCTGAAAGCCAGCCTCGGCCACCGCATTTATGTGGATTCCGTTGGCGTTCGCGGGTTCGAAATCAACGGTTTCTCGGTCGAGGTTCTGGCCGAAATCGGTATCGATATATCGGCGCACCAGCCAAAGACGTTTCAAACCATGGATGACAGCTCCTTCGACGTTGTTATCTCTCTCTCCCCCGAAGCGCAGCATTCGGCGGTTGAACTGACCCGCTGGATGAGTTGCGAAGTGGAATACTGGCCAACCCTCGATCCATCGGTGGTCGACGGCAGCCGCGAGAGGCGCCTAGGAGCATTTCGCGAAGTGCGCGACGAGCTAAAACGCCGGATCGATGAACGGTTTCCACCAGAAATCGGTGAATAAAGCCCGGATTTTGGAGAAAAAGACTTGACCCGGCAAGGTGATATGACCAGTTTCCCCCAATCTCAACAATTTAGGATTTGCCATGGCTAAAGAAGAGTTACTTGAGTTCGAGGGCACGGTTACAGAATTGCTGCCCAATGCGATGTTTCGCGTGGTGCTTGATAACGACCACGAAATCCTCGCCCATACGGCGGGTAAAATGAGAAAACATAGAATTCGCGTTTTGGCCGGTGATCGCGTCAATGTGGAAATGACGCCCTACGATCTTTCCAAAGGCCGCATCACTTTCCGTTTCAA
>JABMOP010000377.1 GCA_013204125.1 Rhodospirillales bacterium
CAGCAACAGCGCTCGATCAACGGTCGTAACGCCGCCGCTAAGCACGCCCACAAGAGAAGCGCTCGGATCTAAAGCCGTAATGGCCATGCTCTCTCGACCTCCTGTCGGATCACAAAGCTTATTTATAGGCCGCTGAAATTTGTGGGAATATTCTATCCCTCACCAGGGTTCCAGCACCCTCAACCGCAGTGTAACTTATATCATATTGGGCCGGATAGGTAAAATATCCAGGATATAAGCCGCTGGTTTTTGCCGATTTGAAGTTTAAGTTTAATTATAAATGCACCCGAAACGGTTATATTCAGACTGTTACCGGATTTTGAGGGGATATAACGTTTGCCCAGACACTTAGACAAGTTGCTCGATCCAAACGCGCTGGCGGCTTACGCGCTCCAAGATGTGGACAGCGTCCAGGGCATGTTTCAAAGCGGCGCCGTGTCGGTCCTGTGGTCGGCCATGGAATTACAGGACGAATATGGCATTTCCGGGGACGTGGCGGAAATCGGTGTTCACCATGGAAAGCTTTTAATCATGCTGTGCCTTGGTCTAAACCTCGGTGAGCGCGCAATCGCCGTCGAGATATTCGGCAATCCACCAGGCAGCAACAGCGCCGGAAAAGAGCAATTCCTCGCCAATATGGCGCGCTTCGGTATCGGCACCGAAAATTTCGAATTATTTATGGCCGACAGCACGCTTATCACTTCGGCAGATTGGCAGTCCATGACCGGCGGCAATGTCAGGCTATTCAGCGTCGATGGGGATCATTCAAAGGAAGCGGTTTTAAGCGATCTGGCGCTTGCCGAAAAAGCAATCAATGCGGAGGGGTTGATTATTGCCGACGATTTATTCAATCCCTGGTACCCAACCGTAACCGAAGCGATCTATGATTATTTTAAGGGAGATCCCAAGGATCTTCAGCCGGTCGCCTTCATCGCCGCCAATGGTCCGGTGGAAACGGGCGCGTCGAAACTTCTGATCGCGCGCGCGCCGATGGCCGGGCGCTACAAATCCGGCCTCAAACTTTTAAATCAGGATAACCTCAAACATTGCGACCCTTTCGCCGGGTTCAAAGACGTGCCGTCTTTTTATTTTGAAGGATTGCCGAGCAAGCGCCCCTTAGACGATGCCATGCGCGACATTCTGAACGATATCGCCACGCCGAGTTGATACATTGCAGTTACCGATTTGGGTATACGTATATTCCCTAACATTATCTGGGGAGAGGGCGGTATATATAAAAGGGAACTTCGTGGGGGAATGTCGGTCGCACCTCGGGTTTACCGTGGGTGGCTAGGTGAACATTCAATGGAAGTCGGGAACCCGAATTTCGGGTTACGGGGAATATGAAAAATTATAATCTCACCAAGTTAAATATATTGGTGGTGGAACGACATAAGCTGATGCGCCGTTTGATGCGTGACGTTATCCGCGCCTTGGGCGTCGATCATGTGCGCGTGGTCAATGAGCAGCAATTACTTAATAATGAAGATGCCGATTTCAAACCGGATCTGATCTTTACCGATTGGTCGCCGGAAGTGAACGGTATCGAATTGCTGAGATCGATCCGCGATGATAAATCGGAAATTGACCGTTTTATTCCGATCGTAGTGGTGACGGCTTTTACCGAGCTTAGCCAAGTATGCGAAGCCCGAGATGCCGGCGTCACGGAATTTCTGGCAAAACCGGTTTCTTCGGATATGATTTACCGGCGTATCTGCGCTTTGGTTGAGCGGCCGCGCGATTTTATAACAACCAAGGATTTCTTTGGCCCGGACCGGCGTCGGCGCGCCATGGAATTTCAAGGTGATGATCGCCGCGTCGGCGGTATGCCGATAAAAATAGATCCGGCGCGGTCGGGAATACGACAAGTCGCTTAATTGGCCTCACCGAGCCGGCGACCAGACCCGAACCCAAGACCCGAACCCAAGGCCCGTTAATCCATTTTCAGCAATTTTTTGGCGTTTCCGAAGAAGATTTTATCCTTATCGGCGGGCGCCAGATCCATGTCTTGGATCAATTTGATGCCGCGTTCTTTCAAAACGTCCAAGGGCGGCGCATCGGTGCCGAAGATCATATGATCGGCGCCGACGGTCTCAATCGCGCAGCGCGCCGCCGGCGCATGGTAGCTGACACAATCCAAATAGGTCATTTTTAAATAATCGCTCGGTTTTTTGGTGATCAGCATAGGCGCGTAAGATCCAAGGAAATAGGCTTCGTCTTGAAGTTCATAGGCGTAATCCATGCGCCCGATCATTTCCGATATGCCGCCGCCCAAATGAGTGCAGACCAATTTCAGGCTCGGAAATTTTTCGTAGATACCACGGACGATCAGCCGCGACAGCGCCAATGCCAAATCCATCGGCCGCCCGATCGAGGATGCCAGCCGGTAATCTTTCAAGCGTTCTTCGCCGAAACCAACCGATGGCGGGTGCATCATCACCGGAATATCGAGCTTGGTGACCAGTTCGAAAAACGGTAATGCATCGTCGTCGTCCGGGTAATGGCCGGGAACGCTGGACATGATCATGACGCCCTTAAGCCCGTCGACGGTCACCGCGCGTTCAAGCTCTCTTAAAATTTCATCGCCGCCGCCGGGAATACAGCAGGCGAAGGCAGCCAACCGATCCGAATATTTATCTTGGGTTTCGGCGAAGAATTTGTTGTATTCACCGATGACTTCCAATTGTTCGGCTGGCGTTCGCGCGCCAAGCCCATGAATGGCGTTCGAGATGACGATGAAGTCAACTTCGGTTCGATCCTGGGCCGCCAACACCCGTTCCAGCGCCATCGGGCATTTGCCTTGCCAGCGTGGATGGTCCGCATATTTCGGCGGGTGAACATGGTTGTGGAAATCAATGATCATTATCTTCTCCCTGATGCCCGGAACGATTTTCACCGTTTCTAAAGCTCGATTAATTATGCGTTTTGGCGCGCGCCAGTCACGCATTTTGTCGGCTTTTCCACATTCTCCCGATGCGGGCTTCTAATGCCGGGTCACTTGACCTAGATTTACAGGGGAACTGAAAAGACGGAGGGGAAGTATGGCTGAAATCGTCCTTGGGGTAGGCACTTCGCATAGCCCGATGTTGTCGTTGGATCCGGAACATTGGGATATCCGCACGCAAGCCGACCGGGACGAGCCCGCGCATCCCTACCGCGGCGGCACTTATTCGTTCGACGAATTGATGGATGTGCGCCCGACCGCCGAATTTACCAAACAAAATGCGATCGAAAAGCGCCGGGAAAATTATGCGCGCTGCCAGGTCGGCCTGGATGCCCTCGGCGACAAAATTAATGAAGTCGACCCCGATGTGCTGGTCGTCATCGGCGACGATCAGGAAGACTGGTTTCTATCCGATGTTCTACCGGCCTTCACGGTCTATTACGGCGCGACGGTTTACGGCGAAGGGTTCGACCCTAATAACCCGCCAGATGATATGCCTCTGCCGATGGTTCCGGTTCGCTCCAACTACCGGCCGCTTCAAGATACCAATCATCCGACCGATGCGGCGCTTGGCCTTAAAATCATAGAACGCGCCATCGAAGACGAATTTGATGTGACCATATCGGACACGCCGCCCCACCGGGGCGAAGGTCCCATCGGCATCGGCCATGCGTTCGAATTCATCAATCGGCGGATTTTGAAAGACCGCGTCGTGGCGAGCGTCCCGATCCTCATCAACACTTACTATCCGCCCAATCAGCCGTCTGCCAAGCGCTGCTTCGAGTTTGGCCGTTCCATCGGCCGCGCCATTTCCGAATTTGATAGGGATTGCCGGGTTGGTGTTGTTGCATCGGGCGGGCTTACCCATTTCGCCATCGACGAAGAAGTGGACCGGCGCCTGATCGAAGCGATGCGCGCGGGCGACGTGGAAGCCTTCGCGGCGGAGCCGGCACACACATTTTTATCGGGCACATCTGAAATCAAGAATTGGATCGCGCTTTCCGGCGCCTTGTCGGAAACCGGGTTTCAGATGAATTTAATCGATTACGTGCCGTGCTACCGATCCGACGCCGGCACCGGAACGGCGATGGGTTTCGCCACCTGGGACTAAAGCCCGCTATTCGGCCAACTCGCGCGACAGCAAAAGCCCGCTTAAAAGCCGGTTCACCGGCGTGAAGTCGTCGGTCAGGATCACCGGTTTTACATCTTCAAAAACTTTTGCCAGCCGGCCTGCCGATATGCCGCGCCAACTCGTGTCTGAACCCTGCCGCGCCCGCAGCCGATTGGCGCCGAAAGGCTTGTCCGACGCTGCGATCACCCAAGTTGTCCGGCTATCGGAGCCGCCGAGCTCGGCCTCCGGAAGCCAAAGGGTGACATAGGTGAAGCTTTGTTGGAGCGTTGCCGCCAGGGATAGGGCGAATTTCGGCCGCCGTTTCCGATCAACCGCATTGATCACATAGAGCCCGACCGGGGTCAGGCGTGCCTTGACCAGATCATGAAATTCACGCGTTACCAGATGCGGCGGAATGCCGATATCGGTGAAGGCATCGCCGACGATAATATCGAACGGCCCCTTTTCCCGGCCGAGCGCGACGCGGGCGTCTTGGTGGATAATCCTTATCCGTTCGTCGGGTTTGAACCATAACTTATCGATAGCCGTGTTGGTGACTGCCGGATCAATCTCCGCCATCACCAGCCGGTGTGCCTTATCTCCGGCCAGCCAGGCGCGTGGCAGGGTGTAGGCGCCGCCGCCGAGGAGAAAACCGGAGAAGGCGTTTCCGCCTGTTCGCCGAAATACCAATTCATCAATCAACTGGACGTAAGGCGAATGAAAGCGACGCGGGAAATCCCGCAAATTCACTCCGTGACCCAGATGATCCAACGCCATGACGCGGGCGGCGGCGGGCCCGAAGCGCAAATCATCCACTCGGATGCAGTAATACTGGCTTTCTTCGTGGCAGGGATTGGAGAGCCCCGAGAGCCCGCCAGCCGATAATGACGGCACAAGCAAAACCACCAGCACGGCAACGCCGCGCCGCAATATGTTACCTGCAAATAGAAGGGCCAACAGGCCATAAAGAACCGCAATGGAAAGCACCGTGGTGGTTGATCCTAAAAGCGAAATGAACACCAATCCGGTCAATAGTGTTCCGACGATGGCACCGGCGGCGCCCATGGCATACATGTGCCCGATAGTGGCGCCGCTGTCGGCGCGGCTTTTGATCGCGATCAGGGTCAGAACCGGGGAAACTCCGCCGACGAATAGGCTTGGTAAAAAGAAACACGCGAAGGTGATTAGACCTATCGCCGAAATCGGATCGAAACGGGGCAAGGCCCATGCCGAAACCAAACGAAGAAGAAACAAGGTGGCCAGCGATGCCAAGGCGGCAAGGATCAGAAAAGTAAAAATTACCCGCCGGCTTCGCCCGATGAATTGTTCGTCCGTGGTGGCGCCGGTAATGGCCCTTTGGCCCGCCCGCCCGCCGATCCAATGGCCGATGGTTAGGCCGGCCAGCACAACGGCGATGATCGTGGTCCAGGAATAAAGCGACATACCCACATAGGGCGCCAATAGCC
>JABMOP010000378.1 GCA_013204125.1 Rhodospirillales bacterium
CGCAAACTCCTTTGGCCCCGAAATGTAGAGGCGGATTCCGATCCATTTGTCACCCTAGTGCAATGAGATTAAAAATACTTTGATATCCGTCAATCAGGGTTGACAATCATCAACGACAAACCGCAGTCGCCGGTCAATAATTTCGGGACAGTAAAATTGGGGAGATGGCTATGATTAGGTTTTTTGCATTTGGTCTTGCTGCGGTTCTCACAGTCATGGTTTGCGCGCCCTTGGGGTATGCGGCAGATAACCGAGAGATTATGGTGCTTCCTGAAAAGGCGCGAATGGAATTTGTTATAGAAATGCAAAGCCACTTGGTAGGTTTTGACGAGATACTTTCCGCTATTGCCGAGGGAGATTTTAAGGAAGCGGCCAGGATCGCGGAAAATCATTTAAATTTTGGACGCAATATTTGGGTCGAAATGGCAGCCCGCGGGCTCTCCCGAGAAAAAATTAGCGGGATGCGAAAGCGGTACAGGGCAATGAATCCAGCCGAAAAGCAAAAATTGCGCAATGAAATGGGCGTACGCGGGAATGAGCGCTTACCCAGTTCGTTCAATTCCTCGATACAGCTATTTTACGGCGCCACGGGCGATTTCGCGGAATTGGCAAAAAATGTCGGCGACGAACCGACGCCGGACGATTATGAAAAATTATTTGCTGCGCTCCAGCAAATTACATCCGTGTGCAGAGGATGCCACACCGCTTATCAGCTGCGCTGAGCTGCCGGCCGATACGCGGATGGCGGCTTCGGCGGTCGATTACGCCGAATGCATCCTCGGCGGGGTGCGTAGTTCGCCGCCGTATATTTTATGTTTCCATAGTGATCAACATGTTCGGTTAGCCCATGTCCGAGTCAACGACCATCTTCCTGGTATTAGTGGGCCTAGCAATGGTTTTTGCCATGCTTGTTAAGCGCGGGGCTTCCCTTCTCTCGCTGCCGCCGATCATCGGATACATATTGCTCGGTGTGTTTTTCAATTACCTCGATCAGCAATGGCATTTCTTCAACACCAAAATGACCGACGGATTGAAGTTTCTGGCGGATGCTGGTGTCGCGGTGCTTCTGTTTCGCGTTGGCCTGGAAAGCAATCTCTTTCAGTTAATCAGGCAGTTCCGACGGGCACTTGTCGTCTGGTTTGGGAACGTCTCGGTCAGTTTTCTGGCGGGGTATTGGATGACCAATTTGGTTCTCGGTTTCGGATTGGTTCCTTCGTTGGTGGTTGCTACGGCGTTGAGCGCGACAAGTTTGGCAGTGACCGCCGACATATGGCGCGATTCGGGCGCACTGAACTCAGGGAGTGGTGGTTTATTCATTGACGTCGCCGAGCTCGATGATATCTCGAGCATTTTATTAATGGCGCTAATTATCCCACTTATTCCGGCTCTAAAGGGAGACGGGGCTCTCGAATTCTGGCTGATTTTCCAGGAAGCGGGCAAATTGCTGATAATTTTCCTGGCATTTTGCGCGGGCTGTTATTTGTTTGCCCACTATCTGGAAAGGCCCATCACGACGTGGTTCCTGGACAAAATGCAGCTACCGGTTACGATTGTCGTTGTCGCAGGGTTCAGTTTTATTATCAGCGGTTTAGCTGCCTTCATCGGATTTTCATTGGCGGTTGGCGCCATGTTTGCCGGATTGGCGTTCAGCCAGGACCCCGCGGAGCGGCGGATCGATGAAGGTTTCGAGTATGTCTATGGGGTATTTGCTCCGTTTTTCTTCATCGGAATTGGTCTATCCGTCGATCTCGCCTCTTTGGGGCCGGGAACGAACCTGGGCTTGATGCTCTTGATCGCGGCGATTTTCGGAAAATTGATCGGCACCGGCGCTCCGGCACTGGCGGTATCGGGAGGCTCGGCTGCAGTATTGGTCAGTATCAGCATGGTCCCCCGTTCGGAAATCGCAATGATCGTTATGCAACAGGGGCGGAACCAAGGGGACGCAGTAGTTCCTGTAGAACTGTACAGCGCCATGGTAATGGTCTCTTTGATAACATGCCTGGTGGTTCCGATCATATTGAAAGTACTACTTCGGCGAATGTCGCCATAGCATGGCCGCTACCAGAGGTCTTCAATCGCCAGCAATATGTCGTAGCGGCTGATTTGACCGACTAAGCGACCGCCTTCCATGACCGGGAAGCGGTGATAGGAGGTATCAAGGAATTTTTGAGCAATATCTTGACGGCTCGGTGTATGTCCATGTCCGGATCGAAGCTGATCAAGTCCCGAGACATGTAATCCGCGACGATTACTGATTTTGTTATGATTTCTCCGACCGGTCATCGGCGCCGCAGGCACCTCAACCAATCCCGGCGCCAAGCGAGCGGCCATTGCCGCCGCAGCCGCCTGAAATCGGCCGCCGCCCAAAAAAGGCGCCGATGGACATGCCGAGTACGGCCAGAACCATGAACAGGAAAGTTAATATGAAAATTTCCATGGCGCCGCCGCTCAAGCTACCAGGTATTGTCTGAATTCCGGCGTAACCGCTTCGACGAACCGGTTGCCGGTCTTGGTGATAAAGTATGAGGCGATCTTTTGCCGCCGGGCAAAATCCATTCCGGCTTCGGGGCCGAGCACCATGAGCGCCGTCGAAAAGGCATCGGCCTGCATAGCCGATGGCGCGATAACCGTCACCGAGGCCAATCCGTGATCGACCGGCCGGCCGGTCCGGATATCGAGCAAATGGGAATATCGAACGCCATCTTGGGTGAAGAATGTCCGGTAGTCGCCAGAAGTGGCGAGGGCCTGCCCACCCAGCCGAACAACCCGCTGCACGATCCCCGGCGCGGTGTCGGGCCTCTCGATGCCGATCCGCCAGATTTCCCCCCGCCGGCTGTAACCGCGGCAGCGCACCTCGCCGCCGATTTCGACCAGGTAGTATTCAACCGCCAACCGTTCCAGATGTTCCGCGACCTTGTCGGTGCCGAAACCCTTGGCAATACCGGAAAGGTCGATCCGGATGCCGTCGAGGCTTTTGCCGAGGACGGCCGGCGAGGATTTGGTTCGGGCATTCCGGTAGCCGATGGCTTGGAGGACATCATCAATCCGGGCCCGTTCGGGAATGTTCCGGCTGGTATTTTCCGGCCCGAACCCCCACAAATCGACTAGCGGCCCGATTGTCGGATCGAAAGCGCCGCCCGACAGCCGGCTTACCCGAAGGGCCTCGGTGGCCACGGTCTGCGTGTCTGCCGAAACCTCGATCCAAGCTCCGGCGGGCGCGGAGTTAAACCGCGACAATTCGGAGTCCGGTCGAAAAGTGGACATCTGCTGGTTGACGGTTTCGAGGATCACCGCGATTTCATCGTCTAAATTTTCGGCCTGGACGTTCGGTGGCAGGTGGGGAATTTGGACACTATAAGTCGTGCCCATGGTAGCGCCGGATAGGGCGATACCCGGTCGTTCGGCGCCGTCACAGGCAATAAGGCTGAGCAGGGGTGACGCTAGGATCAAGCCCTGAGCGCTTCGGATCACTTCGCGTCTGGTAAGAGTAACAGCCATCATCTAGCCACCGAAATCATCGTAAACAATATTTTCTCGATCGACGCCAAGGGATTCTAGCATATTCTGGACCGCCTTGACCATCATTGGCGGGCCGCACAAATAGTATTCGCATTCCTCAGGCGCGGGGTGATCCTTGAGATAGTTTTCATAGAGGGCATCATGAATAAACCCGGTTAATCCTTGCCATTGGTCGCCGGGATCCGGGTCCGAAAGCGCTACCGACCACTGAAAATTTTCGTGCTCTGCTTGCAGGCGGTCGAAGTCTTCGCGGTACAGCAATTCGCGCAAATTCCGGGCACCATACCAGAAGCTGATCTTGCGCGGCGTTTGCTTGCTTTTCAATTGGTCGAAAATAAGGGAGCGCATCGGTGCCATGCC
>JABMOP010000379.1 GCA_013204125.1 Rhodospirillales bacterium
GGGCGGAACCACCCCGGAAGGCTAAGACTTTAACTTCCAGCCCTTCATTTTTGTAAAGCCCCAAGTCTTCCGCCAGATAGACCGGCAAGAAGGTGCCCGCAAGCACGGGTATGCCGATGGTAAGTTTTGATTTTTCCGGCTCGGCGTTGGCCGTCGGAACGGTGAGGCCAAGGCCCAAAACCGCAATCAAAGCTGCTGTGACGTGAAAGCCTTTTAATATGTTCGGAATTCGTTTGATGATGTCCACTGAAGCGTCTCCCTTAATGTAAAGGCCAAATTCGGTGTCCAGCCTTCTTTCGCTTGGTGATCCCCGCGTTATTTGTGATTTAGGCGCGGTTTAATATGCTTTGGTATAACCCGTCGATAGAGTAAGCCGGAAGACTACCGTTGGCAAGATTGTTTCTAGCGTGAGTGGTTTGGTGCTTTACTCACGCCACTTGCCGAAATAATTTTCGGCGCGGCGGAGTATTTCATTGAGGATGATCGCCGCCGCCGCGATTAATGCTACCAAGGCAAATAAGTTCTGCGGCTCAAAGCTCTCGGAGAAGTGCGTCGTATAATAGCCGATACCTTTACTGGTCGCGTACAGTTCAGCCAGAATAACCCCCAAGAGCGTTGCCGTCATGCCCAGACGCATGCCGGTAGATTTGCCACTTGCTCGCCCCCATTGATTGGGCGCTCTTCATCAATGTCGGGTTGATATTCTGAGTGCCGGCGATGACGTTAACGATGATCGGAAAGAACCCGTGACTGAACCCAAAGGCGACCTTCACCGCCGGGCCAATGCCAAACATAAGCACGAAGAGCGGAAGAATGGTAATTTGTGGCGTTGCATAAACCATTAATATTATTGGAAAAAAAGTGAGGTAGGTCGGGCGATTGATGCCGACCAGCATACCCAGCATCAGCCCAGCAACCAATGACATGGCAAAGGCAACGGCCAACTCCCAGGACATCATGCCGAGGGCGGCAATAATTTCGAAATCCGATAACACATATTTCAAAGCGGCGATTGATTGGGAAGCCGGCGCCAGAAAATCAGGATCGTTATAAAACCGGGCGCCAATTTCCCAGAAAATAACCACCAACAAGATCACCCCTAGACGAAGCGCTACGGGTAAATGAAACCAGTTTCTTCCCGGTTGGGCCGGCAACCCCTCTTCCGCTATCGCGCCCACCGCGAAGTCCGCTGGGCTCCTATTCAAAGCGCGCCGCACAAAATTCACCATTTAGGGGTAGCTCCCTTTGCGCTCAACATAGAAAACTAGGCCGTTCAGGATTATGGATATCGCGACGACAAATATAATGTAGGCAAACATCTTGTCGGTCGGCATTGCCTCGGCGTGAAAGACAATTTCGTGGCCAAGACCAGCGAACGATCCCAATGTCTCGCCGCCGATTATCGACAAAAAGGTCAAAATAAACCCAATTCGAATGCCGGTCAGAATGATCGGCAGGGCGGCCGGCAGCAATACTCTGCGGAACAGCAGGAACCCTGAGGCGCCCATGGACCGGGCGGCCTTGGTATAGACCGGATCCAAATGGCCAAAACCGTTAATCGTATTGAGGACGATTGGGAAAAAACCCAATGCCGAGCCAATGGCTATTTTTGATTCCTGGCCAAGCCCAAAAAATAGCAGAGCAAGCGGGTAAAAGATAATCAAAGGGACAGCGAACAACGACGAAAATAATGGCTCAAACGCCCGCACCAAGAAGGGGGACCGGCTGACCAAAAACCCAATGAAGATGCCAAATACGACGGCATTAGCGAAGGCGATGGACAATTCCGTCAATGTCACCAATAACGGCGCAAAGGCTTCACCTGTCGCCAATATTGCATAAAATTCCCGCCCTACATTATCCAATGTCGGCAGGAAAAGATTGCTGACGGTGCCCGTGACCGTCACCGCAAACCAAGCCCCAAAGAGGGCGATAAAAAACATCAGCTGGGTAACCCGAACCCGTCGTTTTCTATTGCTTTCAGCCATTTTCAGTCACGTCATCCAATGCGCTAGACCAGCCACTCCTCGCCAATCATAGCTTGGCGAATTTCGTCATGGAGCATCGTATAGAGATCGTTGCGGAGCCCGTTAAATTTTTCAGAAGTCATAAAGTCGGGGTTACACGGGTGAGTCTCTCCGATGTCTATAATCCGTTTAATCTTGCCGGGCCGGGCCGTGATAACGGCAACCCGATCAGCCAAAAATACCGCTTCCGCCAAACTGTGGGTCACAAAAACGATGGTTTTTTTGGTTTTCGACAACATCACCGACAAATCTTCGCCCAGAACCATCCGCGTTTGCTCGTCCAGCGCGCCGAATGGTTCGTCCATCAGCAATATTTCCGTCCCCAGACTGAGGGCGCGGGCAAGTTGGGCTCTTTGTTTCATGCCACCCGAAATCTGTCCCGGATAATGATTGCCAAATTCCGCAAGCCCAACGGCTTCAAGCGCATCCCATGCGCGCGCATTGCGCTCCTCTTTCGGCACATTTCGAAATTCCAGGCCTATTTTTATGTTATCGACGATCGTATTCCAGGGGAACAAAGCGCTTTCCTGAAAAACAAAGGCGACTTTTTCGGGCAACGGCTGGCTAACGATTTGCACGTCAATATTCACTGCACCCTGGGTCGGTGATGTTAAACCGCCAATAATATTCAAAAGAGTGCTTTTCCCGCACCCACTTGGCCCGATCAGGCACAACAATTCGCCCTGTACAACGTCAATCTAAACATCGTCCAAGGCGACCACACGCCGCGCGTCATCTTCAAGGCCAAAAATTTGCGTAACGTTTTTCGCTTGGATCGCAAAATTATTCGACATTCAATTTACTCAATGCCGCGCAATAGAAAAGGCTCGTGCTACCATAATGAATCGGTTTGACAGTTGGGCTCAGTCCTTGGTTTGGTGTACTCCTCGGCGAGGTCCGGCATAATCAAAAGGCGGGGAAGCATCAATTGAATCACCAGGATAGAATAAACGCGATTTTGGAGGCTATGGCCGCCGACGGGCTGGACTTGGTCATCGCTTTTTCGCCGGCGGCGCATCATGTGGATTTCGGCGATGCGGTCGCCCTGATCAGCGGCGCCAAACCGATGGGGCCAAGCTTTGCCGTTCTGACCGATAAAGGCGAAGCGAGACTGGTGGTCTCCCCGTCCTGGGACTTAAGCCGCGCAGAAAAACATGCGCAGACCGGCGACGTTGTTAGTACCGATGATTTAGCCGCTACCTTTCGCGCCATGTTTGCCGATAAATTGCCCGCCGCCGAGAGGATCGGCGCCGCCGATCTGGGTAAAATGAGCCACCGCCTTGCCGACGACATAAAATCGGTGATTGGCGA
>JABMOP010000380.1 GCA_013204125.1 Rhodospirillales bacterium
TAAATATGTGGTGCATATGGTTTCGCACATCTATGGCAAGACCGCGACCTTCATGCCCAAGCCGATCTTAGGTGACAACGGCTCCGGCATGCATACCCACCAGTCCATTTGGAAGGACGGCAAGCCAACTTTCGCTGGATCGGGATATGCGGATTTATCTGAAACGGCGCTCCATTATATCGGCGGTATCATCAAGCACGCCAAATCCATCAATGCCTTTTCCAACCCGACCACCAATTCCTATAAACGGCTGATCCCAGGTTTTGAAGCGCCGGTTCTGCTCGCTTATTCTGCGCGCAACCGCTCGGCGTCCTGCCGCATCCCCTTTTCGGCAAGCCCGGCCGGCAAGCGCGTCGAAATCCGCTTCCCAGATGCGACGGCCAATTCCTATCTGGCCTTTTCGGCGATGCTCATGGCCGGCCTTGACGGTATCCAAAACAAGATCGATCCCGGCGATGCGATGGACAAGGATCTCTATGATCTGCCGCCGGAAGAATTGGCGGGTGTTCCGACCGTTTGTGGGTCTTTGCGCGAAGCGCTCGACAGCCTGAACGGGGATCGCGATTACCTGAAATCCGGCGATGTCTTCTCCGACGATTTGATCGACGGCTATATCGATTTGCGGATGGAGGAAGTTTACGCGACGGAACACACTCCCCACCCGATGGAATTCGCCATGTACTATTCATCCTAATCAAGATTTCCACTCTCCAATTAAAGCCCCGCCCATTGGCGGGGTTTTTTTTAATATAATGGCGCGCAGCTTGCATAACCGCTTATGATGGTGACCGGCTCCGAGCAATGGGAATAAGACGTCATGGCTGAAATTAAGGGTGTGAAGGCCTATGGCCGCTTGACCGCCTATGGCGGCAGCCCCGATGGTTACGGCGCCCACCCCCAAGGCGCGCCGCAAAAGGAGAAGCCCAAACCGCGCTCTACTCGGTTGATTAAGGACACCGCCAAAGTCCTCGGCATACCGGCGGCGGAATATACCGCCAATGTCCAGGAAGCCATGACCCTGGTTCTCGATGAAATGGACAAACTCCGCTGGGAATTGGAAGTCTGCCAGAATCAGCAAAAGCACGTTCTCGCACTGGCGGACAAACATGCCTACCTGCCGGTGCTTAACCGCCGTGCGTTCGAACGAGAATTGTCGCGCGCCCAAATTCAGGTGGAACAATCTGGGCAACAAGGCTGGCTTATTACCGTTCAGATACCGGATTTGGCGCGGGTGCGCTTGGATTACGGCCGCCAAATTCAAGAGGCCATCGAAACAGAAATTTGCGAAAGCATGATCCAGGAACTGGGTGCGGCTTCAACGCTTGGCGCATTGGGTTCCGGCGATTTCGGTATGATTCTGGCCGCCGGCGATGAAAGCAATGCGGTAAGCACAGCCGAGGGTTTGGCCGGGCGGATCAGCGGCGCCCGCTTTGCCGGATCGGACCCGGATGCTAAATTCAGCCTCCCCGCCCAATGGGGAATAACGAGTATTACGCCCAAAGCCGAACCGGCGGAGCTTATCAATATCGCCGATAAGAACCTCCGCAAAAATACATAAAAAATCTAAGGAGCCGACCAACAATGTCCGACAATCCTCAATCTTCCTCGACCGACCCCAATTGGACCAAACGATCCGAACAATGGGTTAAAGCGGCGCCGGTCGGAGCCTCTACTTCCGACAGCCTTAACCAGCGCCTGATCGAATTTGCCGGCATTGTTGAAGGCCACCACGTTCTCGATCTCGCCTCCGGCACCGGCGAGCCGTCGATCAGCATTGCCATCAAGGTCGGGCCGAGCGGCGCCGTTACAGCAACCGACGCCACGCCCAATATGTTGGAAACGGCGGAAAAAAGAGCCGCCGGTTTGGGGCTTGAACAGATTTCCTTTCAAGTGACGCCGATGGAAGAGTTACCCTTCGAAGATGCTGCGTTCGATGCCGTGACCTGCCGCTTCGGTCTGATGCATGCAATAGACCCGGTGGCTGCGATCAACGAAGCATTGCGCGTCCTTAAACCCGGCGGCAGGGCGGCTTTCGTCGTGCATGGACCGGCCGATCAAAACAATCTCTGGGCGGTCGTTCACCTGGCCGCGCCCGAATTTTTTGGCCGCGCGAAAAGCGCCAATTACGAGCGTCATTTTAAATTTTCCGGTGAAGGCGAAGCGGGGAAACTATTTGCCGATGCCGGCTATTCGGCCATCGAAGAAGATTTCGTTGTCACCGAGCAACGCCATCCGGCGGGTAGTCAATTTTGGCAAGGGGCGTTGGAACGGGGCTTCGCCGATGATATGGCGGGACTGGACGATGCAGGAATTGAAGCGCTTAACCTACATTTGACCGCAGCGTTCGCGCGCTATTTGGAGGGCGGCGAATACATCCTGACCGCGTCCCAGCGCATCACCCGCGGCACCGCCTGACCCCCGTATCGGCCCAAAGAGGAAACCGCCCGCCTACATTGTTTGCAACACCGGGTGCCAGCCTGTAGAGCTTTATTTATTGAGCGGCACCGCCGCTTTCCCTCTATAAAACCAATATGGCGCGCTTGTCCCCTTTTGCTCGAACCTTTCTGGTGCTTGCCGGTCCAGCCCTTTTAGGGCCGTTGGCGATTGACGTGTCGTTGCCGGCTTTTGAAGCAATGGTTCGAGGTCTCGGCACCGATGCCGCCGCCATCCAAATGACCATCGGCGCCGTTGCAACGGGCATGGCCATCGGCCAGCTTGCCTTCGGCCCGCTCGCCGACCGTTTCGGACGGCATCCGATTATGAATATCGCCTTGTTGATGTTTACGGTTACCGCCGCGCTGATCCCGTTGATGGAGAGCGTGATCCCGGTTATCGCATTGCGCTTCGTCCAGGGGCTTGGCATATCGGGAACCATGATTGTATCGCGCGCAATTGTCCGCGATCAGTTCGACGTCGAAACCTCCACTAAAATGTTCGCCTATTTGTTTTTTATACTCGGCTTCGTGCCGGTCATCGGGCCGCCGGTCGCCGGCGTTTTAACGGAAACACTTGGCTGGCAGTCGGTATTCGTGCTGATGGCCGCCGTCTGCGCGGCTGCCTGGATCGCGGTTGCGATGAGTTTGCGTGAAACCTTAGCCGCGCCTGATCCAAAGGCGTTGAATTTGTCCGCGCTGGTTGCGGCCAGCCGCGAAATATTGCGCGACCGCACTTTCCTCACCTACCTCGCCGTCGGCACCGGCGCCTATGTCTGTTTGTTCAGCGTCCTAACGGGGCTGGCGCCCGTCATGATGGGCTACCTTAGCGAGCCGCCTCGCGTTTTCGGGTTGGAGTTTGCAATAGTCATGTTCTCGAACTTGGCCGGCGCGGCGGTCGCTGGACGGCTGGTGGGTGTCCTCGGCATGCACAGGTTGGCGATGCTTGGCGCCGCAGTTATGGCCATCGGTGGAAGCTGTTTCCTGATTTTGGCGACCCTCGGCATGATGGGACGCGTCGCCATTTTAGCCCCCGCCGCTTTTTCGATGATCGGTTTCGGTCTCATTAATCCGGTCCTGATTGCCGGCGCGTTGACCAATTTCAAACATATGGCAGGCCGCGCCACCGCTTTGGCCGGCTTTTTGTTTATCGGCGCCGGGTCGACCACTGCGTTTTTGTTGGGCGTCTTCGATAACGGCACGCCGATACCATTGGCGATTGCGCTTTGCATCGGCGGGTTTTGGTCGTTAAGCGCCTATGCATCGCTGCTTCACCGTTTAGAGCCGGCCGCAAAGGGTGCGCCATGACCGCCGAAAACCGCTCTTTTGCATTGCTCGCCGCCTTGCTCGGCACCCTCGTCATGATGGGGCCGGTCGGCATCGATATGTTCCTGCCGGGTATCCCCAACCTTGCCCGCGATTTGAATGTGACCGTCGGGCAGGCCGAATTTGCCCTCACCGCAATTTTTTCCGGCATGGCCGTCGGCCAATTGATTTACGGGCCGCTTTCCGACCGCTATGGGCGCAAGCCGGTGATCATCGGCTCGATCCTCCTTTACATAATTTCGGTCGTTACCATCAGCCTCGCAGGTGATCTCGATTTCATCATTGCGATGCGCTTCGTTCAGGGCATGGCCGCCGCATCCGGACGCATCATGGCCAACGCCGCCGCCCGCGATATATTCGAGCGCGAGCAATTGGCCCGCATGTTGTCCTTCGTCATGATGGTCGGCGCCCTGGTGAGCCTGTTTACCGGCACCTTAGGCGGCATTATCACTGAATATTTTTCTTGGCGCATTGTCTTCCTCATTATGGCCGGATATGGCGCTTTGCTGCTGGTCGCTTTTACCTTGTTCTTCAGCGAAACCCAGGAGGCTAAGAACCTGGATGCGATCCGGCCGATGAGCCTGGTGCATAATTACGCCGCCGTCGCCAAAAATTCGGTCTTCCTGTCCTACGCCGTTACCGGCGCCTTCATCATTTCCGGGCTCGGCGCATACTTAAATTCCTCCTCCGGTGTGCTGATCGGTGCCTACGGCGTATCGCCGACAGTCTATGGGCTTACATTTTCCACCATTCCCTTGGGATTTATGTCGGGGGCGTTTTTCGCCGCGCGCTACGGTGCTCGGCTTGGCATCAGCCGAACCATCGCCATCGGCACCGGCATTGCCTTGATCGGCGGTTCGGCCATGTTCGGATTAGCGATCGGCGAAATACACCACGCCGCCGCCGTGGTCGGCCCGATTATCATCTATATGTTTGGCTTTGCAGTCTTGATACCGCAAATATCAGCAGGCGCACTCAGCCCATTTACAACCATCGCCGGATCAGCTTCGTCTCTTCAAGGTTTTATGATGAGCGCAACGACGGCGGGCATATCGGCCCTGCTGGCAGTATTCGCCGACGGCACCGCCGTACCGATGGCCGTGGCCATTCTGCTAAGCGCCCTCGGCACGGGTTGCGTCTATCTATTTTGGATCAGGCCGCAGGTGCGCGCCTCTTAAGCCTTACGCCAGCAAAAGCATGAGGTAGCCGGCCGCAAACATCCCCAAAAGAGCGGCAAAATCACTGCCGATTTTCAGTATTTCCATTTGTTCCCTCCAATTCTTTGGCACAGAACAACCATGCATCATTGATGCCAATGGAAATTTCCGGATAACCCATTGATTTTATATGATTAAATTCATAATAGAGAAACACGCCCGAGCCGAATGTGCCGATAATTTGAGGCTTGGGGGGTAGAATTTACCGCCTCGGCAAGGTGATTTCAAATTCCTTGCCGCCGTATTTATGCACCTTATCGTGGCCACGAATGCGCACTTTTGTAATTCCGGCAGGGATTTTAACACGGCTTAAAGAACGGGTGAAGGGCTGCTCATGTTCATGTGGATGGACGAGGACGCGGCGGGCTAAAAGCCTCCCGTCCGGGCCCAGAATTTCCCAATTATCCGCATAGTGGCTCCAACCCGCGTCAGCATGGCGCAAAGTAACGTCGAACCGGTAGGTGCCATCCGGCAAGGGGCTGGCCTTGGCGCCAACCACGGTGACTTCGCCAGCCCAGGCCGGACCGGTAGCTACGCCGCCAAAGACCGCTAATGCGGATACGGCTATAGTGGCGATAAATTTCACCATCAATTGTTCCGCTCAATTCTTCGTTATCAGGGTCAGGTTCGGCTTGCTCGAAATTTATAGCAATGCGAAGCTTGCCCGTAACTTAAAAATCGCGTGAACATGAATATCCAGGCAGGCTGAGTGTCCAATGGAAGAGGTCGTCATCGAGGCGCTGGTTAACGGCGTCGCCATTCCTCTTGCCGCCGCTTTGGTCCTAACCGGAGCGCTGCGCTTTTCTATCGGTGTGCCGCTGGCCGGTGCCGCAATCAGCATCGCATTTTTGGCCGGCTATGCGCTGAGTTTTGGCTGGCCGTTGTTTCCACTGAATTCCGCATCGCAAAAACTGACCTATATCGCGCTCGTCGGCGCCGGGTTAGGTGTCGCCATCGATAGTCTGCGCGCGCATGATAAATTCCGGCTGGCCCTTATCCTCATCTGGCCTGCCGCGATTGCCGGTTGGCTCGGATGGCAGCAATTGGTCAGCCTATCGGGCGAAAGCGTTATCGCAATTGCCGTATGCTGGGCGGCGGGGGTTTTCGTCATGGCGCGCCTTGATGGCAAAACGACAAGCCAATCGACACCGACGATCTTATTGTTGTCCGCCGCCATCGGCCTAGCCGCGGTCGCATTCTTCGGCTCCAATGCCTCCGTCGCCCAATTGGCGGGAACCTTGGCGGCGGCAACCGGCGGCTTCCTGCTTTGGAATTGGCCGGTAGCGCGCTATCCCTTGGGAAGCGCCGGTTTGCTCGGCGGCGCCGGCGCATTGCTATCGCTTGGCTTTATCCTGGTGCTATTTTCCGAAGACACCAGCCGGGCCGCCCTCGCGCTCATATTGCTCATATTTTTAGGCCCGCTATTGGCTGCCCGCCTACCCTTCGGTCGCCACCAGAAATTTGGCCCAGTTATGCTCGGCCTGGTTTCCGCTGTGCCCGCCCTCGCCGCCGCTGCGCTTTCCTTTTTTACCGGGCAGGATAATTTTTAATCAACCCAAACCCCAAAATTAACGCGAAACTCTAAGGAGGTAGCTATGAAAATGTTTAAATATTTAACCATCGTCACCATTGCCATTGCCGGCTTCATCCAATCGCCGATACCGGCAAATGCCGCAGAGACCTATGCCCTCGACAAAGCTCATACGCAAATCCGCTTCGCCATAACGCGCGGCGGTTGGACCGAAATTGCGGGCTGGTTCAAGAAATTCGACGGCACCATCACGTTCGACGAAGCCAATGTGAGCAATTCCAAGGTCGACGTAACCATTCAAACCGAAAGCCTCGATACCGGATGGGAAGCCCGCGACAAGCATTTGCGCTCGCCGGCGTTCTTTAATGCCAAGGAAATGCCGACGATGAGCTTCACCACCAGCAAGATCGAGAAAACAGGCGCCAAAACCGGGCGTATGACCGGCAATCTAACCCTATTGGGGGTGATCAAGCCGGTGACGCTCGACATCAAATTCAACCGCAAATCAGTGCACCCGCGCAACAAAATGACTTTCGCCGGCTTTACCGCCACAGGAACTCTCAAGCGCTCTGATTACGGCATGAAATTCCTATTGCCGACGGTCGGCGACGAAGTGCGTATTCACATCGAAGCGCTGGCTTCCAGGAAATAGCTAATCGGAAACCGGCATACCGAACCGGCGCTCTAATCGGGCGCCGGTTTGGGAAATTCGGTGGGCCAATTACCGACCATATCGTCCAGATAAGAATGTAGCTTTTCTGGGTCCAGTTCGACCGATTTTTTGATCAGGTTAACCTCGTCTTGAACCTCAAGTGGTATCTTCAAAGAATCCATGAACCGATTGAAAAAATTGAATAAACCACATATCATTGTCAACTCGA
>JABMOP010000381.1 GCA_013204125.1 Rhodospirillales bacterium
AGTGGGGTATTTTTTGGCTATCGTGACGATCTCGTCGAAATAGGAATAATCCTTAAAAGGCGTCGGCGGCGACATAATGATCGAAGCCTGCACACCATTCTCATCCATCTCCTTGATGGCCCGTTCCACCGTCCCTTCCCAATCTTCGCGCCCGTCTCTCCCTTTCGATACAATGGGTCGGATATGGGTATGGGTCAGGATCAGAGGAAGCTTGGCATACCAAGCCGCATTTGGATGGTTCGACAATTTGTCCGAAGCCTTGCCGGCGCTCGCCAGGATGGCGGTAAATTCTTCCTTGGTGACATAGCCATCACCATCGGCGTCGATCCGATCGAAGGCTTGACCGGGACCCAGGAATTCACTTTTGGAAATCCGGCCATCACCGTCCTTATCCATTCGACTGATTGCCTGAGCCGGATCTCTGCCGCTCGGTTTGCCGCCGCCGCGCGGGCGGGATTGCTGGTTCCGTTGCGCCAATTGTTCGAAGCTTGAGGGAGGATCACTGGAATAAGCGCTGGAGGGTTCAAAAGCCGCCGCAAGCAAACATATCGAAGCCGTAAAAATTCGGATCATCTGTTGAGCCCGCTATTCTGGGAAGAAGGTGCCGACAACCTAAATTGATTCTTTAGCCCTGAAAATAGATTTTTAAAGAAGGCTTTCCGCCGCCGCGTAGAGCAGCCGGATGGCGAGCAGGGTGAGGATAATTTGTAACCCTCGGCGAAACTGGCGTTCGGGCAATCGGTGGAGCACGTGCCGCCCTGCATAGGTGCCGGCGAAGCCGAGCGCCAGCATACAGGCCAAAAAAGGAAGATAGGGAGCGAAACCGAAACCGAGCACGCCGAAGGCGATCAGCTTGAACACATGCTGGATCGACATCAGCGCCGCGTGCGTCGCAACCACCTGCTTCCGGTCTTCGCCGATGGCGGCGGCGAAGGGGGCGATCAACGGTCCAGAGCCGCCGACAAACATCGTGACAAACCCGCTGAACAGTCCAAGCAGTCCAAACTTGGCCCGGCCCGGTTTGGCGACCCTAAATTTTTGCGCCCAGGTGGCGTAGAGGACAAAAAGGGCAAGTGCCAGTTGCAGCACGCCGACCGGCAGCGCCACGAACATGTTGGCGCCGATGGCGGAACCGATCAATGTGCCGATAGCGAAAGCGGGCACCATCTTAAAAAGGACATCTCGCATCATCAGGGCGGTGCGCCCGACATTGGAGCCAAGCTGGACCACGCCGTGCAATGGAATGAGCGCGATAGGCGGCAGGAATATCGCCATAGTGGCTAAAACCAAGACGCCGCCGCCGAGGCCAAGCGCAGCCGTTACGAAGCTGCCCGCAAACGAAACAACGCCAAGCGCGGCGAACCCCAAAATGGAAAGGTCCGTACCTTCGATCAACAAGCCGATGATGGCGTCCAATTGACTATCCTAACTTCGACCCGCCAACCGGCGGCAGCCTTCATTCGGCCGCAACTACGGGTGAGAATGTTTCCAAGATACGCTGTTTGGATGGCTTACGTCCCCGCTTATGCTGGATCCCCGGTCTAGCGTTGCGTTCGATAAAATCAATAATAAGCATCGCAGCATCTATACCGCTGGCCCGCTCCAAACCCTGAATGCCGGGCGACGAATTGACTTCCAGCACCTTAGGTCCGGTATTGGAGCGCAGGAGATCGACGCCGGCAACATCAAGGCCAATGACTTTCGCCGCCTTAACCGCAATGGCCCGTTCTTGCTTGGAGATGCGGACGGGAAGGCCCGCGCCGCCCTGGTGAATGTTTGAACGAAATTCTTCTGCTGCCGCCACACGTTTCATGGCAGCCACCACTTTGCCGCCGACCACCAAGCAGCGGATATCCGTACCGGCGGCTTCCTCAATGAATTCCTGGACCAAAAAGTTCGCTTTCAGCCCGCGAAAGGCACCGATGACAGATTCTGCGGCCTTCTTGGTTTCGCCGAGGACCACACCTTTGCCTTGGGTAGATTCCAACAATTTCACGATCAGCGGCGCCCCGCCGACAATATTAATCAGCTCGGTGGTATCGACCGGCGAATTGGCAAAGGCGGTTATCGGCATGTCGATCTGATGCTGAGCGAGAATTTGATGGGCAAACAATTTGTCGCGCGCCGCACCGATGGCGGCCGCCTTGTTGACGCAGAAGGTCCCCATAAGATCAAATTGACGGACAACAGCCATGCCGTAGGCGGTTATCGACGATCCGATGCGCGGGATGACAGCATCAAAGCGCGGCAGGGCGCGCCCGTCGTAGCGCACTTCGGGCGCCAAGGAATTAATGTTCATATAACAGCGCGATGTGTTGATGATCTCACACACATGGCCTTTTTCTTCGGCCGCCTCCACCAGCCGTCGGGTGGAATAATTTTGGGGCTCGCGCGTTAAGATGCCAATTCTCAAGGGCCGCCGTATGGGTTTGCTTTTCTTCAAATTGGCATAGAGGTCGTAGGACAATACAGGCTGTAGGTATTTGTGATTGGGATCGACAATCATGTTTTCGCCGATGGCTTGGCGGCCAAGCAACATGCGGTTCTGCATCGTGTCCCGGTTGGTGAGTGTTATTTCGATCGGCCATTCCCTATCACCGATACGTACCGGCGCTTCGATGATATAACGCAATTCTTTTTCGCCGTTGGAGCTAATAATTTCGCGGCGATCCACTATCGGCGCCGAACAAAAAACCTCAACTTCCGGCCGGTCCGGGATCGGGTGAATACCAAACCGCACATACGGCTTCTTATCGTTGCCGAAGGGTTCGATGGCGAAGGCATGAAGAGCCGATGTTTTGGTACCGGTATCAATTTTTGCAGCCAGCGCAGGAATCCCGAGATCGGGAAGAGACAACCATTCTTCCCATCCGAGTAGGGTTTGCTTCATATCTTAAACTCACTTGCAGGAAATTTTATTGGGCATCCAGATGTTAAATACATATGGACATTCCAAAATTAGGATCACACTATCAAGGATCAAAAATAATGGCGACCGGTCGTGGGTGATCAAATAATCAACCAGCTCTAAGACCGCTGAAGCCGTATATAATCATATTTTTGCCGTACACAAGGCGAATTGGAGTAGTTCATGACCGAACAGGTCACTTTAGAGGTGTTCAGCGACTACGTTTGACCGTGGTGCTATCTCAGTACCGGGCGTATTGAAAAACTGAAAGAAAATTATGACGTCGAGGTGCGGTTCGTGCACTTCCCGCTTCATCCCGAAACTCCCGCCGACGGGGTTACGCTGGAAGAGCTGTTTGCCGGGCGCGACGTCGATATGGACGGCATGCACAACCGTATGAAAGGGCTGATGGACGAAGAAGGCCTGCCCTACAATAAGCGCAGCCACACCTATAACAGCCGCTTGGCGCAAGAATTGGGCGCGTGGGCCGAAACCCAGGACGGCGGCGGCGCCATTCACGAAGCCCTCTTCAAGGCCTATTTCGTGGACGGGCAGAACATCGGTGATGTAGATGTGCTGGTTGGCGTTGCCGAGAAAGTGGGATTGTCGGGCAAAGATGCGCTGGAAGTTCTGCAATCACGAAGTTTTAAAGATCAAGTTGATGCCGATTGGGCGAAATCGCGGCAATTCGGCGTGACCGGTGTCCCGACCTATGTCGCAGAAGGCCAAGGAATTGTCGGCGCTCAGCCTTACGAGGCGCTGAGCCAATTGATGGACGCGGCAGGCGCCCAGAAACGATAAGTCCCGTAAGCGAATTAATCGGTGCGGACTTCGGCGATGTTTTCGATCACATAGCCTTTTTCGGCGGGATAACGGCGGCTGATTTTCGCCCGCGCTTCAACCGCGTTGGCGGCTTTGATGTCAAAATAATGAATGTCGGCCCATTCATCTTTGAGATCCCGGTGGCGATCACCGGCTTCGACGCAGGCGCGTACATCGGCGTTGAAGATCGCAATTTCAAAATCGACCATGGGCTTTATACTTTATACAATTACGCAGTATCGTTTCGCGCTTGATGTGATTATCTGAATATTCAGAACTTGAGATTTGCGCTTTCTTATCATTATTCAAGGGGCCGCGCAGTGATTTTACGCACAGTCACCGAGATATCTCCCATAATTTAGTATCAAAAAACGCAAAAAACAGCAATAATCCGCGAGAAATGATCTCAAACCATTTAAACGAGCTAAAATCCCAAATAACGCCAGGAAAAAGGATTTTGGGCCTGGATGTAGGCTCCAAAACCATCGGGCTTGCGGTATCCGACAGCGCGTTTCTGGTCGCGACCGCGGTCGAAACCATCCGCCGCCAAAAATTCACCAAAGATATCGTCGCCTTGGAAGCCGCCATCTCAGCCCGCGATATCGGCGGGCTGATCATCGGTCTGCCGGTCTCGATGGACGGCTCGGAAGGCCCGGCCTGTCAAAGCGTTCGAGATTTCGCCGCCAATGTGGATGAAAAGCTGGGCGCGCGGCTCAATCTGGTCATCGCCTTTTGGGATGAGCGTCTCTCGACTGCGGCGGTCGAACGGTTCTTAGTGAGCGAGGCCGATATGACCCGCAAGCGGCGCAGCGAAGTCATCGATAAAATGGCCGCCACATATATATTGCAAGGCGCGCTCGATGCGATGGGGAGGGCCCAGCCCAATGAATAGGCAAATTCCCTTTTAAGGACTGGACCAATGAGCGAAGCGCTCCTATAGTCCCGCTTTATGGCCACACCGTCCGCCCCTTCCCCATTTACCAATCGCCATTTACTTGGCATCGAAGGCCTTTCCCCGGACGAGATCACGGCCCTTCTCGATAAATCCGAAATATATGTGGACCAGAACAGGCGCGCCGACAAAAAGGTCGATGTCCTTTCCGGGCGCACCATTATCAATCTCTTTTTCGAAGGATCGACACGGACGCGCACATCGTTCGAATTGGCCGGCAAACGCCTCAGCGCCGATGTCATAAACATGTCGGTGCAGACAAGTTCGGTCGGTAAGGGCGAAACCCTGATCGACACAGCGATGACTTTGAACGCCATGCATCCCGATGTCTTAGTGGTGCGCCACGGCCAATCGGGCGCCGCTTTATTGTTGTCGGAAAAAATAAACTGCGCGGTCATTAACGCCGGCGACGGTAGCCACGAACATCCGACCCAGGCGCTGCTTGACGCGTTGACTATTCGCCGCCGGCGCGGAAAATTAGAAGGGCTCAAGATCGCCATCTGCGGCGATATCGCCCATTCGCGCGTCGCCCGCTCCAACATTCATCTGCTGGTCACCATGGGCGCTCAAGTGCGCGTCGTCGCGCCGCTGACCCTGTTGCCGCCGGGCATCGAAAATTTAGGCGTCGAAGTGTTCCACGAAATGAAGGAAGGCCTTGCCGATTGCGACATCGTAATGATGCTGCGCCTACAGAACGAACGCATGGACGGGAATTACATTCCGTCGATCCGCGAATACTTCCATTTCTTCGGCCTCGATTACGATAAATTATCTGCCGCCAAACCCGATGCGCTGATCATGCATCCGGGGCCGGCCAACCGCGGCGTCGAAATAGACTCGGTCGTCGCCGATGATTTCAGTCGTAGCGTCATCCGCGAACAGGTGGAAATGGGGGTCGCAGTGCGCATGGCCTGCCTCGAAATTTTGGCGACCAACTTACAAAACGAAAAGGCGCAAGGCACATGAGCGTCGGTATCTGGAACGCCGCCAAACCGGACGAGCCGTTAGGCTGCACAGCCTATGTGAACGCCCGGATTTTGGACCCGGAAAGCGGCCTCGATGCGCCCGGCGGACTGGTCACCAACGGCGAAAGCATTACCGAATTTGGCGAAGGCGTTACGGCGAAAAATGCGCCCAAGGGCGCCGAAATCATAGATTGCGGCGGGCTTTGCCTGTCGCCGGGATTGGTTGATATCCGCGTTCAACTGCGCGAACCCGGTGAAGAGCATAAGGGCACCATCAAAAGCGCCGGCATGTCGGGCACCGCCGGCGGCGTCACCACCATGATCTGCCTGCCCAATACAACGCCGATCATCGAAGATGTGTCCGGGGTCGAATTCATTGCCCGGCGGGCGCGCTTGCTCGGGCTGACTAAAATTTATCCCTACGCCGCCGCGACCAAGGGCCTCGAAGGCAAGGAATTGACCGAAATGGGCCTTCTTGCCGAAGCCGGCGCCGTTGCCTTCACCGATGGCGATAAGGTGATAGCCGACGCCCAGGTAATGCGCCGGGCGCTGACCTATGCCCGCACCTTTGGGCTGATTATCATTCAACACCCGGAAGAGCCGAGCCTGGCCCGTGGCGGCGGCGTGAATTCCGGCGAAATGGCAACGCGCTTGGGATTATCAGGTATTCCGGCGGCGGCCGAGGTGATTATAGTGGACCGCGATATTCGGCTTGTGGAAATGACCGGCGGGCGCCTGCATTTCGCCCATGTATCGACCGGCGAAGCGATTGCCTCGATCGCCCGCGCCAAAGACAAGGGCCTGCACATCACCTGCGACACGGCGCCGCCCTATTTCGCCCTCAATGAAAATTCGGTCGGCGATTACCGGACCTTTGCGAAATTATCACCGCCGCTTAGATGCGAAGCCGACCGCGAAGCGGTAATCGCCGGGCTGGCCAGCGGCGCCATTGATTGCATCGCCTCCGACCACGCGCCCCATGATGAAGATTCTAAGCGCCTGCCCTTTATGGAAGCGGCAGCCGGCGGCGTTGGCTTAGAAACGCTTTTATCGGTCACGTTGGAACTTTACCACAACGGGCATCTTGGATTGTTGGAAACACTGGCCAAGGTTACTTCGGCGCCGGCGGCGGTTATGCGCCTTCAAGCCGGCAAGCTGAAAGAAGGCGCGCCCGCTGATTTCACCTTGTTTGATCCTGATGCAGGCTGGCAAGTGATTGCCGACGACCTAGCGAGCAAGGCCAAAAACACCCCCTTCGATGGGCGGCCCGTGCAAGGCATCGTCCAGCGCACCGTTATCGACGGGCGCACGGTTTTCAACCGCGAGGCTTAATCTGTTGGATCAATCGAACATGTCGCCCAATGAGTAACCCATGAGGAGCCCATGACAATATACGTTGTCCTTATTGCCGCCTCGTATCTTGCCGGGTCACTTCCCTTTGGCTTGATCCTGACCAAGATGGCCGGGCTTGGCGATATCCGCCAAATCGGGTCCGGCAATGTCGGCGCGACCAATGTTTTGCGCACCGGGCGCAAAGGCATCGCCGCGACAACTTTGATCCTCGATGCCGCCAAGGGAGCGTTGCCGGTTTTGGCGGTGATTTACTGGCCGGGGGGATTGGGCCACCCGGATCTGGCGCTTCTGGCAGGGCTGGCAGCCGTGCTCGGCCACAATTTTCCAATCTGGCTCAAATTTCGGGGCGGCAAAGGCGTGGCGACTACCTTCGGCGTCTTGCTCGCCGCTGCGTGGCCGGTGGGACTGGCAGGTTTTGTTGTCTGGTTGATCGCGGCGGCGTTGTTTCGCTATTCGTCTTTGGCGGCGATTATTGCCCTCGCCCTGACCCCTTTTGCCGCCTGGTGGCTGACCAGTCCGCGTCTGGCGGCGTTGGCCGCCCTGCTTGGCGTCC
>JABMOP010000033.1 GCA_013204125.1 Rhodospirillales bacterium
CATGGCCGCCGCCATGTCCATCTCTTCTTCCGGCTCGGCTTCCGGCTCGGCTTCCGGCTTGGCTTCCGCCTCTACCTCAGCTCCAGCCTCCTCGTCATCTTCAGACAGAATGCGCCGAATTGACGCTAAGATGTCTTCCATCGAGGGCTCTTGCCCTTGTTCGCTTTCTTCGGCCATCAGTCGATCATCCGATCACTTGCAATTGCTTGCAGTTACACCAACCCCCAAATCCAAATTTCGGATCAGACGGGAGCACCAGTCAAATTGCACCGGCAATAGGCTACCGATGATTCCAACCCGATGGTTGGGAGAAGCTAACCTTCTCCGCTTTAATTTTGTCCGCGGGGGATGCTTCCTGCACTCCCGCCGAATAATTTATTGCGCACTCGTTCGTAATTTTTGGTTGGCTCATAGAGATTGACCTGTAGCTTCAAGCCATTTGCCGTCAGTTCCCCAACCGATTCTTTCAATTCAAACCCGGCGACGATTTCGTCCCGCTGCGCGCGCACCAAGTTCACTTTCGCATCCAAAAGTTCCTGCTCAGCATCGAGCACATCCAATATCGTGCGCGAACCTACGCTTGCTTCTCTTTGCACCCCTTCGAGGGCAATTGCCGACGCATCGATTTGCGCCTGAAATGATTTGATGCGGGCCCGCGCCGCTTCGAGCGTTTCCCACGCATCGGTCGCCGCCTTTATCCGATTGCGGCGCACAACTTCGAGATCCAGTCGGCTCTTGCCGGCGGATGTTTTCGCCGCGCGCAGCCGCGAAAAGACCGAACCTTTTTGATAAAGAGGCACCGTGAGATCGAGCTTCACGGAAGCCGTGTTCAGTTGACTATCGTCAGTCGTCGCTTGCCAGGCCCGGCTCAGAGTTCCGATCATATCAAGCGAAGGCAACAATTCGCCGCGAACAGATACGATATTGTCGTTGGCAGAACGCAAATCATAATCGGCGGAAACCACATCTGGATGGTTCGACGAAGCGGCTTTGACGGCATCTTCCAAGCTTTTCGGCAGCCCCGACAACGCCCCCGGTTGAGCCGGCTTGACCGGCGCTTCGCCGATGACGCTCAAATATTGCGCGCGCGCCTTTTTCAAAGCCCCTTCCGCCGCAATACGGTCGGCGGTGGAACCGGCAAGCCGCGCTTCGGCTTGGCTGACATCCGTGCGCGTAATTTCACCGACGCGGAACCTGTCGCGGGCGGCTTCAAGCTGGCGCAGAAGCACTTGCTCATTATTTACGCTTAGATCGAGGACAGCCCGGTCACGGACAACGCCCATATAGGCGCTCGCCGCGGCGAGCAAAATGTCTTGTTCTTTAGCGATCAGACCGGCGCGTTCCGCCATCACATCGTTCTCGGCCCCGCGAACACCGGCAACGGTTCTCAACCCTCGAAACAAAGGCTGGGTAACCACCAAATCTGTCGAGTGCGGTGAACGCAATTGATCGCGATTTGTTGTCGTCCGCGTATTCAAATGCGTCGCCGACCGAGACCAATCACCCGACAAGGTGACTTTGGGGCGCCAATTGGCCAGCGCTTGCGGCACACCTTCATCGGTTGATTGCAAATTTGCGCGCTTCGAAAGCAGCTCGGGATTGTTTTGGTACGCCGCAGCCAAAGCTTCCATCAGCGTTTGCGCGCCGGCAGGCGCGGACGCGCCGGCGAAATTTAAGGCGATCACCGCCGCAACGCTTCCAATTTTGACTAACTCTAAATTCATAACGCCCCATCTCCGCTCAGCATAAAGTGGACACTTGTTAAACATTGCCGCTCGCGGGAAGAAAACACAGGTTACGGCCCGAAACCGGTACCGCTAATTACTCCCAAATTTACCCAATACCAACCTATTCACAAAATCTTACCAAAAAGTTGCGGCGCGCGCGGCTACACCCCACTTTTCATCCTCTAGACCTTGCGTGATAGACCTTAATCCCCGGCCCGGCAAATGCCGGCGGCGGCGGCGGTATCTGTAAATTATCTTTTGTTTTCTGATAGTTACGGAGGGATTTCGGCGTTTAATTCCGGCGCAGCGGAGCCTCCATTACCTTTGAAAACGCCTCAAAATTGAAATTCGGGCGTAGGCGTGAAACCGGGGAGAATTGGCGAGCCCGCATCGAAAACCGCGCGCATAGACACCGAATCGCCGAATTTGGTAAACAGTGTCCCCCGGCCAATCCCATTTTTTCCGGCGATAATACACATCAAGCGCCCACCATCGGCAAGCTGATCCAGGATGGTTTGCGGCACGCTTGCAACGGCGCCCGAAAAGATGATGGCGTTGTAGGGCGCTTGGGCCGGCCAGCCGGCACTCAGCGGACCTTCCATGACGGCCACATTATCGATTTTCAATTCGGCGAGATTTGCATTCGCGGCGGCTGCAAAACCTGGAATTTCTTCTAAGCCAACGACCGTGCCGGCGATGCGCGACAAGATCGCAGACGAATAGCCGGTGGCGCAGCCGATATCCAAAACAACATCGTCGTTGGCAATGGCCGCTTCTTGCAGCAATTGCGCATAGGCCATCGGTTCCATCACATAGCGCCCGTCGCCGAGCGGCAGCGCCTCGTCGACATAGGCGATGCCCGCATGGGCTTCGTCGGCGAAAATTTCACGCGGAATTTCCTCCATCGCCGAGATCACCAAGGGGTCGGTCACTCGGTTGGTTCTAATCTGGCTTTCCACCATGTTGCGGCGCGCGGCGTCGAAATCCATTTCGTATCCTTATAGGTTAGGCGCGTGGGCGAAGCGAATGTTTAGCATTATTTGGCGATCTGTTCACCACATTCCAACGCATTGGCGTGTTTTATTCAACGCGAAGATATCGGGACTTAAAAGATGACAATGTTATCTTGACCGAATCCAGCGCACCGTCTAGGTTCTGCACCCTTCGGGCCGGCAACGGAAATGCATAGGCGCGGTGGCGGAGTGGCTACGCAGCG
>JABMOP010000382.1 GCA_013204125.1 Rhodospirillales bacterium
CCAACCTTGCACCGGGCGCCCGATATTCAACGGCCCGCGTACATTTAAAAATTCACCTTTGTGGTCGAGCACGTGCATCTTATCTAAATCAGAAAAAATTCCGCTGTCCACATCGCGGATGAAAGCATCATCGGCCCAACTGTCCCAAAGGCCGGTCACGACGTCATAGAATTCGCGGGCGCGGCGATATCTCTCGCCATGTTCCAGATGTTCGTCCCTGCCGAAATTCATCGATGCATCAGGATTGGAGGTGGTGACGATGTTCCACCCTGCCCGCCCGCCGCTGATATGATCGAGAGACGAAAACCGCCGTGCCACGTGATAAGGCTCTTCATAGGTAGTCGATCCAGTGGCCACCAAACCGAGGTTTTCAGTGGCTACGGCAAGCGCGCTAAGAAGCGTCATCGGCTCGAACGAGGTGACCGTGGCGCTCCGTTTCAAGGCTTCCATCGGCATATTGAGGACGGCCAGATGATCGGCCATGAAAAAGGCATCGAACTTGGCGCGCTCCAATGTCTGGGCAAAATTTTTGATATGGGTGAAGTTAAAATTGGCGTCCTTGTAGGCGCCGGGATAACGCCATGCGCCGGTGTGAATACTGACTGGGCGCATGAAGGCCCCCAAATGCAGCTTGCGTCCCGCCTTCGCCATGTTCCTCTCCTAACCCTTCGGGATGATGGGCAACAACAAATATGGCTCCCGCCCACCGCCGAAATGCAAGGTCACATCGCCGCCAAAAATTTCTGCTGGGCGATCTTTAGGGTCATCGTGCAGGAATGGCCCGACGCCGGTAAACGGATTTTTCATGTTGGAAAGCCCTGCATCGACGCCGCCGGGATAGACGTAATCCTTGCCGCGGACAGAAAGCCCGATCCGATAGCCGGCGGGAACGACGATACAAGTCGGCCAAATTTCGATATCCAGTTCAACCACTTCGCCAGGGGTCAAAGGTTGGATCTCATCATGACTGTGGTAGGGGCGATAATCCAACGTCTTGCCTAAATTCAATTTCCGGTGCGACGCGCGCAACCAGCCCTGGGCAATCGGCGTATGCGGATCGAGCGCACCCATGAACACGACTTCTTTCATATCGGGCGTAAAAACCCGCGTTACCAAAAACATATCTGCATCCTCGGTCGCCGAAGATACAAATAATTTGGACGCAATCGGCCCGGTTATTTCGGTTTCGATTTCCAAGGGTTCGGTCAGAAAGGTGACGCCATCCGACAGCCCGCCATAAGTGATGGTGGCCTCCGCCGATACCGGCGCGCCCGATAATGTATGATCGGGATGAAGGTACATCTTGGTCCACTGGGTATTGCCGAGCGGCCAGGCGCTTTCGAAGCGTTCGACGAATTTATCTTCATGGCGGATCTGCAATTGCACCTTGGGGCGTTCGTTCCAGCCATTATCCGCACCCTTTAAGGTATGATCGAAGAACGCCAGCTGAATTTCGCGGCCATAATCCGTGTAATATTCGGTCCAGTGTTCGATGCCGTGCACTTCCAGCCACTTATTATCGCTGGCGGCTTGCGTATAGGCTTCGAAATTGCCGCGCGGGTGCAGGCCCTGGCCGCCCCAATTAGCGGTCGACAGGAACGGCACGGTGACTTTCGACCAATCGGGCGAGCGCGATTTCCAATAGCCATCGTCCAACGGATGATCCAGCGCCGATTGGCCTAAATCTTCGCGGTTGGCGGCAAGCTCGTCGTCGCTCAACTCCAATGGCCCCGACACCAATTCACCGTTGAAACTTGATGTATGGCCGCGGGAGCCAAGCCCATGTTGCACGCTTTTCACCTGCATGTCGTACCAATTGGCCATGAAGGTGCAGAGAATACCGCCGTGGTGGCTGGCATCGCGGTAGAAATCCGCAGCCCCTTCCCACGAACACATAGCGGCCAAATGCGGCGGCTGGCGCATCGCAACCTGCCACTGGTTCATGGCGTAATAAGATATGCCGGTGAGCCCGATTTTACCGGTGGACCAGGATTGGACCCCTGCCCATTCGATGCATTGATAGAGATCATCGGCTTCGGTCGGCGACCAAACTTCGACATAGCCCGGCGAGCGGCCGCAGCCCCTCGAATCGACGCGCACCAGCACGTAGCCTTCGGGCACCCATTTTTCCGGATCGGCGACTTCCCAGCTTTGGAAGCTATTGGTGGAATTTGCGGTGACGTCCGGGTGCTCGGTGGCCATGCGCTCCCAAGCTGAGACATAGCCGTCTTGAAAGGCGAGGTATTTGCCGTAAGGGCCATAACTGAGGAGCACCGGATAGGTTTTATCGTCGTCCGGGCGAAATACATCCGAGCGCAACACTAAGCCATCTTCCAGCGGAATGGGGACGTCCCAATCGATGCGCATGCCTTCGCGAAGCTCTGATTTAAACGCGTCCGCCATGATTTTCCTCGCCAGTTTCTTATATGCCTCTAGTCAAAAGGAAATGGCGCCCCCCAGCAAGGGGGACGCCATCAAATTCTCGTCATGATCGGGGATTATTTTTTCATCAAACCTTGGATCATTTTCTTATAGGCGGCGCTCTGCAGGGGGCGCAGATTTTCATATTCCGGCCCATTGGTGTATTCGAGCTTCTCGCCAATAGCTTTGATCAGGTTTTTATAGGTCTTGTGCCCCTGAAGCTTGATCAACGCTTTTTGCAGCGTGGCCAGACGGTCGGCGGGAATTCCGCGCGGCGCCATGATGACCCGGTACATCTGACCGATATCGGCGGTGTAGCCCAGATCGCTGAACGTCGGCACGCCCTTGAAGGAGCTTTTTTTGCCGGCGCTAATCAACACCCGGACCTTATCGCCCTGGGCCTGAATGGTCGAAATGAACTGGAAGGTGAAATCGGCTTCATGCGCCAAGAAACCGCGCATGGACGGCCCGCCGCCCTTATAGGGTACCATCACGACCTTGTCGGCGATGCCGGCTTCGGTGAACAATTGAATTGCCGGCGAATAGGTGGCGCCCCAGTTGCCCGAATGGGCAAATTTCAACTTATTAGGATTGGCTTTGGCAAATTCTACCAGATCCTGCCATTTCTTGAACGGGCTGTCGGCGTGAACGATAACCGA
>JABMOP010000383.1 GCA_013204125.1 Rhodospirillales bacterium
CGAGGCGCCTAAGAATTTTTCGTCGGCGTTATTCAACATAGCTGCGCGCAAAACAGATACGGAAATCGATAATGCCCGAGGGGCGACGGAAATCGCCGAACGCACCTACGCCTATTTGTTGGAAGTAGCGGAACCGGGCATGCCGGAATGCACCCTTGCCGCGGATCTTAAAAACTATTCCCGCTCGATCGGCGCCGACGATAATTTCATGATGTTCCATGCGGAAGGTCACCCGCTTGCCGTCCAACCTTCGGGCGAACGGCGGCTGGAAGCGGACGATCTGATCCTGGCCGAGATCACGCCCAGTTATAAAGGACAGTTTTCACAGATTTGCCGGACCCTATGCCTGGGCGAGCCAACCGACATCCGCGCCGAAAAATATGATCTTCTGGTGCGCGCCATGAATAACGGTATCGCCCAAGCCATACCGGGCCGGCCGATGAAGGACATCTGCATCGGTATTGATGAAATTTTACGCGAAGAAGGCTACGCCGAATATTGCGAGCCGCCTTATATGAACCGCCGCGGCCATGGGCTGGGCATCACATCGACGGCGCCGGGCAACGTTGCCTTGAACAATGAAACGATCCTCGAAGACGGCATGTTCTTTGTGGTTCATCCCAATCAATACCTGCCGGAAGTGGGATATTTCCTGTGCGGCGAGCCGATCGTCATTCGCGCCCCAGAGGCCGAGATTTTAACTCAGGAACGGGCCGTTCTCGGCTCCAAATCGGTGTAGTCAGATGCAGACCATGCACCTTGTTCTCCCCGTCGGCGCCCATGATTGGGAAAATAATCCGGTGCCGGAAAGCGAATTTCGCCAAAGGCATGCGGCCATCCGCCAGATGATGAGCGAACGCGGCTGGTCCGGTGTTGTCGTGTTCGGCGATATCCCCGCGTCCGGGCTTTTGGGATATGTCAGCAATTTTGCGCCGCGCTTGAGGCCGGCATTTGCGCTTATCCCAAAATCGGGCGAGCCGCGGATTTTGACCCTGGACGGTGGGCGCATGGTCGATGCGGGAAAGGCAACCACGTGGATTGAAGATGTGCGCCCGGCAATGAACATCGCCGAAACCATTCGCGAATGGCTGGATGAATTGGAAGGCGGCCAGGGGTTGGCCGTCGCCGATTTTGATCTCATGCCGGCCGATCTGTTCGCTCAGATTTCGGCGTTGGACGAAATTACTTCAGCGGTGGATGCGAGCTCCGATTTACGCGCGCTGGCGCGTCGCAAAAGCGATCAAGAAATTGCTGTCATAAAAAACAATTGCCGGCTGCTTTCCGAAGCGGCCACTGCGGCAGAGCAAGCAAACAGCAACGGAGCAAGCGGCGCCGATTGCGTCGTTGCCGCCGAACGGAGCGCGCGCGCCGCCGGTGTGCAGGATGTCCGCTGCCTTTATAGCCTCGATGGCGGTAATTCATTTCAGCCGTTCGAAGGGCTCGATGACCGTACGGGCGATCCACTTGTTCTCTATATCGCCCTCAAAAATCGCGGCTATTGGGTGGAAGGATTTATCACCACCGGCAATGCGGGCGCGGCAAAAGAAGCGCTGGACGCAATGATCGCCATTGCCAAGGCCGGAACGACGGCCAAAGAATTTGCCCAATTGAGGGACCGGAGCGCCGGAAGTTTCAAAAGCCACCCCATATTGGGGGAACGGGCCGGCAATGGCATCGGGAATTCCGTAGATGAAGCGCCATTTCTGGTTAGCGGCGACGAAGAGACGCTGCAAGACGGGGATGTGGTTTCGCTGAAAGTTGGCATCGGCGATGCTGGATCACATTATGGCTGGGCCTCCGCCATATTGCACATCGAAAAAGACGGCACCGAAATGCTATGGCCAAAATAGGCACTCAATAGCGGATCATTCGGCGGCGGGCGCGGCTTCCCTCATTTGGCGGCGCAGATTTTCCGTCGCCTTCCGGTCGGGAATGAAACTATCCGCATCGACGATCACGCCATAATGCGCGGCCGCACTTTCCATTGAAACCAGCCCTTCGGCAACATCATTTCCGACCGCTTCGGGATCGCGCTCCAACGGATCGCCCCAGCCGCCACCGCCGGCGGTGTAGACTTTTACTTGTGTGTCTATGGGCACTCTATGGCGGGCAGTTTTGAGGTGGGAAAATTCAGTCTCCCCTGGTTTGCGCATGGAATAACCGCCGGTGTCGCCCGCTTCGCCGCCCCATAATCCCCAAGCCGGGCATATGCCGCCGCGCTTGGGCGGCTCGCAAATCCAGTTGCCCTCGACAAAATTGCGCACCGTTGTTTCCATACCAAAGCCACCCCGAAATTTTCCGGGTCCGCCCGAATCGGCTCGCAGCTCGCGGCTTTCGATCATAACCGGCGTTTTCAACTCGATGCCTTCGATGGTGGCATTGCGCACATCGCCCTGGCAGACGCTGACGGTCGCCGATACGCCGTCCTCCATCGGCCGGCCGCCCCAGCCACCGCCTTCGATGCTTTGCACGATGAACCGCCGGTTGGATTTCGGGTTAATGCCGGTGAAGACGACCGGGCCGCCGAGGACACCGTAATGCCCCGCCGGTGTTTTGTCTTTCATGCCCGGCGACAGCGCTTTGATGATGGTATCGACCACCGTCGGCACCACCGTCGACCACATGCTCATTGGCGCCGGAAACCGGGCCATCATAATATTGCCTTCCGGTATCACCACATCGAGCGCCCGGAAAGAGCCTTCATTGACCGGCTCGGTCGGCGCCGTCAGGGCTTTGTAGGCAACCCGGGCGCCGGCATAGGTGCGCGA
>JABMOP010000384.1 GCA_013204125.1 Rhodospirillales bacterium
CCACAAAGGCGCATCTTTGATGCTGTTCACCAAATTGCTATCTGTCTTAATCCGCAATCGGCCATCCACAACAATGCGTGGGCGGCGGGAATTATCGATAGCGCCGATGCGCGCGGTCAAAGTGGGATCGTCGGCAACCATTGTTCCGCTACCGATCATTAATGCATCGTGGCGCGATCTTAATTGATGGCCGACGGCGCGCGCTTCGGGCCCGGTAATCCATTGGCTTTCTCCGGTGCGCGTCGCGATGCGCCCATCCAGCGATGCCGCGACCTTCAACATGAATAAGGGCCGGTCTAATTGGACGCGGGTAAAGAACCCGGCGTTCACTTCTTTGGCGGCATCGGCCAAAAGCCCGATTTCCACGTCCACTTTGCGATTTTTAAGGGCCGCAATGCCGGCGCCCGAAACACGTTTGTCCGGGTCTTGGATGGCGGCCACGACGCGTTTGATGCCGGCGTCGGCCAAGGCATCAGCGCAGGGCGGGGTTTCTCCTTGATGGCTGCACGGCTCCAAGCTGACATAGGCGGTGGCGCCATTTGCAGCTATGCTTGCTTGGGCTAAGGCGACGGTTTCCGCGTGCGGCCGCCCACCTGCTTGGGTCCAACCGCGCCCGACGATGCGCCCGCCCTTAACAATGACACAGCCGACCGCAGGATTTGGCCAAACCGACCCGAGCCCCCGCTTGGCGAGGGAAATCGCGAGGCGCATATATGTTTCTGCGTGATCCGAATCCAGATCGGAGGCCTCGTTACTCGTCACCCAACTTTCCGATGAAAGTTTCGAAATCTCTGGCTTCGCGGAAGTTCCTGTAGACAGACGCAAATCGCACATAAGCGACCGGATCCAGGTCGGCGAGCACATCCATGACGATTTCGCCGATGACTTTGGACGGCACTTCGCTTTCGCCAAGGCTTTCCAAACGGCGCTGGATTGAATTGACGATGCGTTCGATCTGATCTTCATCGACCGGGCGTTTTTGCAAAGCCATCTTTAACGACCGCGCCAACTTTTCCCGCTCGAAAGGTTCTTTCTTACCGTCCTTTTTCAAAATCAATAATTCGCGCAATTGCACCCGCTCGAAGGTTGTCCAGCGGGCGCTGCATTCCGGACAGGACCGGCGGCGGCGAATAGCTGAATTGTCTTCGGTCGGCCGAGAATCTTTTACTTGTGTGTCGTTATGGCCGCAAAATGGACAGCGCATGATCCGGAATCTCCCTTTAAGCGGTCTGATAAATTGGAAAATGGTCGCACAGTTCTTTGACCTGAACGCCGACCTCTTTTTCCGCTTTTGAATTATCGTCCGGCTTTTCCACCAAGCCATCCAGAACTTCTGCGATTAATTCGCCGGTTTTGATAAATTCGGCGACACCAAAGCCGCGGCTGGTGCCGGCGGGCGAGCCTAACCTGACACCGGATGTGACGGTTGGTTTTTCGGGGTCGAACGGAATGCCGTTTTTATTGCAGGTGATGCCGGCGTTTACCAATGAGGCTTCCACCGCCTTTCCGGTCAATCCTTTGGGGCGCAAATCGACCAGCATCAAATGTGTATCGGTGCCGCCGGAGACGATATCGCAGCCACGCTCGCCGAGTGTGGCGGCTAGGGCCTTGGCATTTTCAACCACATTCTTGCCATAGGTTTTGAAGTCCGGCTGCAGTGCTTCGCCGAAGGCGACCGCCTTGGCGGCAATGACATGCATCAACGGCCCGCCTTGTAATCCAGGGAAAATTGCTGAATTGATTTTCTTGGCCAGATCCTCGTCATTGGTAAGGATCAACCCGCCGCGCGGCCCGCGCAATGTCTTGTGGGTGGTCGATGTAACCACCTGCGCATGGGGGAATGGGCTGGGATGGACACCGGCAGCGACTAAGCCGGCAAAATGGGCCATATCGACCAGAAATATGGCGCCCACTTCGTCGGCAATTTCACGGAAGGCGGCGAAATCTATAATGCGCGGATAGGCCGAGCCACCGGCAATCATCAGCTTCGGCGAATGTTTGCGCGCCAAATCCCGTACTTCGTCCAGATCGATCAGCGCGTCCTGCTGGCGGACGCCGTATTGGACCGCATTGAACCATTTACCGGACAAGTTCGGCGGCGCGCCGTGGGTCAAATGACCACCGGCGGCGAGCGACATACCCATGATCGTGTCGCCGGGCATAATTGTTGCCGCCATGACCGCTTGATTGGCTTGGCTGCCGGAATGGGGCTGAACATTGGCAAAAGAGCAGCCGAATAATTCCGTGACCCGTTCGATGGCAAGGTCTTCGGCAACATCGACAAATTCGCAGCCGCCGTAATAACGACGCCCTGAATAACCCTCTGCATATTTGTTGGTCAGCACCGAGCCCTGCGCCTCGAGTACGGCGCGCGAAACGATATTCTCCGAAGCGATCAACTCGATCTGGCTTTGCTGGCGGGATAATTCGTCGCCGATGGCGGCAAAGACCTTTGGGTCGCGCTCGGCAAGCGAGCGCGCAAAAAATTGTTCGTGCATATCGGATGGAAACGGAGAAATTACGGAAGACATTTGGTAAGAGACCCTTTTCTCGCTTATTGGTTTAGGCTCAGTTTGGCGTAATTTTGGCGACCCGGCCTGCGTGGCGGCCGCCTTCGAATTCTGTTTTCAGAAACACGGCCAAACAGTCACGGGCAACTTCACTGCCGATCATGCGACCGCCGAAAACAATAACATTGGCGTCGTTGTGTTGGCGGCTCAGGCGCGCACCCAGCGCATCATGTACCAATGC
>JABMOP010000385.1 GCA_013204125.1 Rhodospirillales bacterium
GGTCAGGGTTTAGATGGTAAACGGGAGCCGCTAGGCATGGATATTGTCACCGGAAGCGCAATTTACTTTGTTATATGGTGGCTCACCTTGTTCGCCGTTCTTCCCTTCGGTGTGCGGCGCGATGACAATGTTGAACCAGGAAACGATCCCGGCGCGCCGACCCAAACGCGGCTTTGGACAAAATTTGCGGTTAATACCGCCCTGGCGTTCGTAGTCTGGCTGATTGTGTTTCTGATCGATAAATATGATTGGATCACCCTTAAAGACCTTGGAATAACGAATTAGAGCGTTGCGCTATTTGCAATTCTCGTTTGCCAAATGTGCACTAGGGTAACATCATGCGATATGGGATAAATACTCCATGAATTGAACAGGCCGTCTTTTTCTCGGAAATAGAAGAAAATATCCAGTAGTCCATAAATGTACACCTCCAGGAAAATTCATGACTAGCTATTGTGATCTGGCGCCCGGCCACCCGGACCATGGGCCCTATCATGATCGTGAATACGGCTTTCCAATCGCCGACGAAGGAGCATTGTTCGAGCGCATGACCTTGGAGATTTTCCAAGCCGGGCTTTCCTGGCTGATCATTTTGAAAAAGCGCAAGGGACTAATAATCGCTTTTGAAAATTTTGATGTCGAACGCGTCGCCAAATTCGATCAACGCGATGTCGAACGGCTGATGCAGGACACATCGATCATCAGAAACAGGCGCAAAATCGAAGCGACCATTGAAAACGCGCGGCGCATCATCGAAATCCGTCAAACAGACGGCAGCCTTGCCAATTGGATCGACCTGCATCACCCGTTAAGCCGAGAAGAATGGGTCAAGCTTTGCCGCAAGACCTTCAAATTCATGGGCAAAGAAATTGTCGGCGAGTTCCTTATGAGCATCGGCTATCTACCGGGAGCGCATCACGAAAATTGCCCGGTTTATAAGCTGATTGCCGCAAGCAAACCGGCCTGGATGCGAAAAAAAGCCGCCTGAAGTTCCCCTTTTTTTCAATGCGTTCTTAACTTTATTCGGCCTAGAATGCGCCATGAACAATTTCCAATATATCCTCGGTCCAATTGTACTAAGCTGCGCCGGGTTGCTGGCATTTTCAACAACCGATGCCATTGCCGGATCAAAAGTCGAGGTCTCAAAACGGGATTGCCAGCGGCTGGTGCGCAAAACAGGGACAGCGGGCGCCGCCTATAAACCGGGCGTCGATGCCAGGGGCCGAAAAGTGGCGGGCGCCGATTTAAACGGCGGCAGCCCAATTAAACTTCCCGATACCCTGTCGTTCGATGTTTCCACCGACCTTGGAAACCTAACCGGGAAATCTATCGGCGGCGGAAAAGTCAGCGATTCCAAAGTCGGCGCCGTGAAGTACGATTTCAAATCTGGTCAAATGACCTTCAACGGAAAGCCGATCGGCAATCGCGCCGAGGCGGAGTTATCGGCCAAATGCCAAAAAGTATTGAGCGGGCGCTGATCCAGTACCGTTAAGAGCCTGAAAAGGCCCAATGGACAACGGGGCGGGCATTTCCTACAGTCGCGCTTCCCGCACCTTAAGCCTTAGGATCCAATCCGCCGATGCGCCGTACACAATTTTTCCTACCGACCCTCAAAGAAAATCCAACCGAGGCGCAAATCGTCTCGCACACCTATATGCTGCGCGCCGGTATGATCCGCCAATCGAGCGCCGGCATCTATTCCTGGCTGCCGCTTGGCCACCGCGTCTTGAAGAAAATCGAGCAGATCGTCCGCGAAGAACAAGACAGAGCGGGCGCCCAAGAATTATTGATGCCGACAATCCAGCCAGCCGAGATCTGGCAGGAGAGTGGGCGCTATGAAGACTACGGCAAGGAAATGCTGCGCATTACCGACCGCCATGGCCGCGAAATGCTCTATGGCCCGACCAACGAAGAACTGATCACTGAGGTTTTTCGGGATTCCGTGCGCAGCTACCGCGATCTTCCAAAGATGCTTTATCACATTCAATGGAAATTTCGCGACGAAGTGCGCCCCCGTTTCGGAATTATGCGCGGCCGCGAATTTCTGATGAAAGATTGCTATTCCTTTGATCTGGATTTTGCCGCAGCAAAACACGCCTACAACAAAATGTTCGTCTCCTATTTGCGCACTTTCGAGCGCATGGGGTTGAAAGCGATCCCAATGGCCGCCGATCCCGGTCCCATTGGCGGCGATATGAGCCACGAGTTCATGATCTTGGCGGAAACCGGCGAAAGTGAAGTAGCATGCCACAAGGACCTTGTCGAAATGGATATAGGTCTGATGGATTTGGACCCGATGGGCGATCATCAATCCGTTGTCGATTCCCTGACCGGCTACTATGCCGCGACCGATGAAAAACGCGACCCGGATATCGAAAGCACATTGGGAAATGATCTCGCGGTCGCGCGCGGCATCGAAGTTGGGCATATCTTTTATTTCGGCACCAAATATTCCAAGGCGATGAACGCCACCGTCACCAACGAAGCTGGTGAGCAAGTGCCGGTTGAAATGGGGTCCTACGGCATCGGCGTATCAC
>JABMOP010000386.1 GCA_013204125.1 Rhodospirillales bacterium
CAATTTTCGAACATCATGTACCGCAAGGGCGCGCAGGACGCCAAGCGCGCCAAACAATTCGCCAAATTGATCCGCGAAATATCGGTTGCGGCCAAAACCGGCCTTCCCGATCCGGATCAGAACCCGCGCCTTCGATCCGCCCTCATCGCGGCCCGAGGGGCAAACATGCCGAAAGATAATATCGACCGCGCCATCAAACGCGCCGCCGGCGGCGAAGATACCGAGAACTTCGAAGAAGTCCGCTATGAAGGCTATGGCCCCGGCGGCGTTGCGGTGATCGTTGAGACGCTGACCGATAACCGTAACCGGACGGCCTCCGAAGTGCGCGCCGCCTTCACCAAGCATGGCGGCAATTTGGGCGAGACCGGCGCCGTCAGCTTCATGTTCGATCATGTTGGTCTGGTCAATTATGACACCGAGGTGGGCAGCCCCGAGAAGGTCTTCGAAGCGGCGCTGGAAGCCGGCGCCGACGATGTGGAATCGGGCGCGGGCGGCCATGATATTTATTGTGCGCCCGATGAATTTGCTAATGTGCGCGATGCGTTGGAAGCGGCGCTCGGCGCGCCGACCCAGGCGCGCCTCGACTGGCGACCGCAAAACACCGTTGAAGTTGATGAGCATCAGGCCGAAACGCTGCTCAAAATGCTGGATGTATTAGAAGACAGCGACGATGTGCAAAGGGTCGCCGCCAATTTCGAAATTTCAGACGAAGTGATGGCGCGTCTCAGTGAGTGAACGAGGATATTTTTGGATTTGGGAATTTTGAATTTAAGATGACACGACTGATCGGCATAGACCCCGGATTACGGAATACCGGCTGGGGCATCATCGAAGTGGACGGCAACCGGCTTTCCCATATCGCCGATGGCGTCGTCCATTCCAATTCCGGCGATCCGCTGGCGCACCGGCTTTGCCAATTATATGACGGACTTACCGAAATCATTGAAAGCTTCAAGCCTGCCGAAGCCGCCGTCGAAGAAACCTTCGTCAATGCCAATCCCGCATCGGCTTTGAAGTTGGGTCAGGCGCGCGGCATCGCCTTGTTGGCACCGGCGAGGTCCGGGCTTTTGGTCGCCGAATATTCTCCTAATGTGGTTAAAAAATCCGTGGTCGGCGCCGGTCATGCCGCCAAGGGCCAGGTCCAGATGATGGTGCGCGTGCTTTTACCGGGCTGCCTGTCGGGCGCCTCGGCCTCTGCCGATGCCGCCGATGCGCTGGCCGTCGCCATCTGCCATGCCCATCACCGGACGGCGCCGCGCCTAGCCAATATGGCTGTGGGGGCGTAGCGATGATCGCAAAGCTGACGGGACGGCTGGATAGCTCGGGTGAAGATTGGGCCATTATTGATGTTGGCGGTATCGGCTATTTGGTGTTTTGTTCGGCGCGCAGTTTGAGGCGCATCGCCGCCAACCCGGACGTGGTATCCATTTTGATCGAAACCCATGTGCGCGAAGATCATATCCATCTCTATGGATTTTGCGACGAGATCGAGCGCGATGCCTTTCGCCTTCTCACCACGGTGCAAGGCGTCGGCGCCAAGGTCGGCCTCGGCATTTTATCGACCCTGGCGCCGGATGTTCTGGCCCAGGCAATTGCCGCCTCCGATAAGGCCGCCGTTTCTCAAGCGCAGGGCGTCGGCCCCAAATTAGCGACCCGCATTGTGTCTGAATTGAAAGATAAAATGGGCGGCCTCGCCTTGGGCTCGGCGGCGCTTGCCGGGATCGGCGCAGGCAAAGACGGCGGCGGGGCGGGCGCTGCGGATGATACAGAGCGAGCGCATTCGGTAGATGCGGTTTCGGCGCTTATTAATTTAGGGTACGGGCGCTCAGAAGCCTTCGGCGCCATCGCCCGGTCTGCAAATAGGCTTGGCGCCGATGCCAGCTTGGAAGAATTGATCCGCGACGGTCTTGGCGAACTTGGCCCGGCCGAGAAGCATCACTAGAGCTGACCGAAATGGCGGAAATGGATAGCGAACGCGAAATCGATCCCAACCTAAGCGACGCGGATAGCAGTGAAGTACAATTGCGTCCAAGCCGGTTGGATGATTTCATCGGCCAATCCCGGGTATGCGAAAATCTCGGCCTTGCGGTATCGGCGGCGCGCATGCGGGGCGAGGTCATGGATCACGCGCTGCTTTATGGGCCGCCGGGTCTTGGCAAGACGACCTTGGCGCGC
>JABMOP010000387.1 GCA_013204125.1 Rhodospirillales bacterium
GCGCCGCTTTCGGCATCGGCCACATCATCTGAAACGGCATCGGCGGCGTTATTGGTTTCGTCTTCAGACAAGGCTTCTGCCAGTAAGTCGGGTTCGCTCTGACCGATGTCATCATCGCTTTTGATGACGGCTTCGCCGGTACGTTCCTGGGTTGCCGCTTCGTCTGCCGTACGCGCGACATTGGCGGTTACCGTAACCGAAACTTCAGGATGAAGCGTGACGGTCACCGAATGCAGGCCGACAGTCTTGATCGGCACGTCAAGGGTAACTTGCCGGCGCTCAGTGGTAAATCCGGCTTCGGTGGCGCCAACCGCAATATCGCGGGCGTTGACCGATCCATAAAGCTGACCGGCGTCACCGGCCTGGCGCACCATGGTGACGAACAATCCGTCCATTTTTGATGCAAGCTTTTCGGCTTCGGATTTGAGTTCCAGATTGCGTCCTTCTAATTGGGCGCGTTGGCCTTCGAAATAGGCTTTGCTATCTTCTGATGCCGATATGGCCTTTTTTTGCGGCAACAAGAAGTTGCGCGCATATCCTGGGCGGACGTTGACCATTTCACCCATTTGGCCCAGTTTCTCGATGCGTTCTAAAAGAATTACTTCCATTACTCTTCCTCCGTTTTTTGGATCCCTGGCGGTTGGCTAAAACGATCGCGGAGTCTGATCCACGGTTCGAAAAATCCTGCCACGGTAAGCACGATGCCTGCCCATGGGACCATCATTATTAAAACATAAAATGCTGTCAGTGCCATTCCCGGTGTTGTGAGCCGGCGCGCTAAGGTATGAACAATCCCAAGCCCTACAAAAAAAAATGGCGCGGCAAGTATCAATGACAAATTTCTGGCTACATATTCGGTCGTGCCGGAGCTAAGTAAAGTGACACCCGCCACGGCTATGAACACCCAATAAATCCATTCCGGCAGTGAGAGCCGCGCATAGCCGGCCTCGGGGCGCAAATTCTTTGCTGCCTTAACAACGATCACTTGTGCCAGAACCGCGTTAATGACGATCATCAAAATCCACGACAAAATGGAAACGCCGGGGAACATTAAGGCCAGGCGGTCGATTAGATCGGCACGGTCGAATGTGCCGCCAATCTGAATATGGGTGCCCAACATTGTGTCGAGGAATTCATACACCCTGCCTTGGAAGCCGCCATCGCCGGAGGCCGTGAATATCGCGGCACATACGACTATTAAGGCGCCGAGAGCGGCGAGCCGTGAGACGATATCGCCAATCGGAAACCATTGGATGCTGCCATCGGGCTGGGATTTTTTCATCAACGCATAACGAACGATAATCCACGGCGGCAGAGCCACGGAAAATGCATAGACAATAGCTTGAACTCCGCCGGCCAGGGCGGCGATGAGAATTGCCGCCGTCGCCGCAGCGATTGCTGCACTCGCGGTGCCAAGCGCCAAACCGACCAGCAAAATTGGCAAGGGTGCGAAGTAGGCAAGCAAAATGCCGCTGCCATTGCCGGCCAGCGCGCCGATGGACAAAGCCGCGCTGGCCAGTCCGCCGCCAAGGGCAAAAACGATCTGTTTATGCATAATCGTCCCGCTCGATGTCTGCGACGCGGGATCGCGCGCCGGTGTCATTATTCTGTAACGTAAGGCAAAAGCGCCAGAAGCCTGGCTCTCTTGATCGCTCTGGACAATTCGCGCTGCTTCTTTGCTGAAACTGCCGTGATCCGGCTGGGAACAATCTTACCCCGTTCGGAAATGTAGCGCGACAATAGCTTTACGTCCTTGTAATCGATCTTAGTGGCGTTGGACCCGGAGAACGGGCAACTTTTGCGCCGGCGGAAAAAAGGTTTGCGGCCACCGCCACCACCAGATCTGTCATCGTCGTCGCGGTCGCGGTCGCTCATTTGTCTTCCCCTTCGCTCTCGGCTTTGGCGCCTTCTTCCTCAGCGCTCTCAGCTTCTTCTGCTTCAGCGGTCTTAGCTTTGGCTTCTTCTGCAGGCTGAACTTTCTCGGCTTTGTCCGCCACTACTGATGCGTCGGCATCGCTTTGCGGCTTACCGGAATAAGGCTTGTGGTCGTCTGAGCCTTGTCCGTCCCGTCCCGAGCGGCCTTGCATTTGGACGGAAGGCTCTTCGTCCAACTTGTCCACTTTAATTGTAAGATATCGCAGCACATCTTCGTTCAGGCGCATTTGACGCTCCATTTCCTGAACGGCGCCCGATGGGCAATCGATGTTGAACATCAAATAATGCCCTTTGCGATTTTTCTTGATTCGATAGGCAAGCGACCGCAATCCCCAATTTTCACACTTGGTGAC
>JABMOP010000388.1 GCA_013204125.1 Rhodospirillales bacterium
CAAGCAGGCTGTCGATACGCGGCGGATCAAACACGTTATCGCCGGCTTCAAATTCTTTGGCCACCTCAACCAATTGTCTCAGAAGATCGGTATTGATGCTGTAACGCACGGCCCCTTCACCGGCGGCGAGGCTGAGCGATATACTGATATTGCCTCGGGAAAAGCTTTTCGACACCAACTGGCGCGCCGCTACTTCCAATTCATCAAACCCGCTCGGAACCCGGCAGCGAATATCGAGCCCTTTGCCGTTGACGCTTTTTAACTCCCAGGCCCAACTACGCGCGCCGGATAGGCCGGCACTGCGGGCAAAGCCGGTCATTGATTCAAGTGCTGCAGATTTGGTCATGGTTGCTCGAAGTAAATTTCGGGAATTAGGGATCGTTTGGCCGCAGTTTATGGATTCCACCCAGGAAAGGCCACGCCAAATACCACCATGGGTAAATTTTATTCGCCCAACCCGCCGGCACACCAATTTCGCCACATGGAACGAAAAGCGGTTTCAACGGTTTCGGCGTAGTCCGTACCGTTGCAGAGAGAAGAGTTCAATACCTGCAAGCGGAGCCCGCGTCGAAGTTCGGAAATTCTTGGAGTATCTTCGGCCAATGCGACCGCGCAACGGACGTATTGATCCTTCGTCGGAGCCGCAAAATCACCGAGGCCAACTTGGCTCATCAAGGCGGCGGCGACCCTGCTCACGAACCCATCGCCCCATAACGCAATTACCGGGGCGCCCATCGCCAAAGCTTCGAATGTCGTCGTGGCGCCGTTGAACGGAAACGGATCGAGGGCGATATCTATTTGTCGATAGAGCGCCAAGTGATCGTCCAATTGGTCATCGCTGCCAAGCAAGATAAGCCGGTCAGCTGCGAGGCCGAAGCTTGAGAATCTATCCCGCCAAATTTGCGCGACGCCATCATCGGCAAAGTAATTTCTGTATTTCAGCACCAGCTTTGAATTTGGCGTGGCCTTTAATATTTCCAGCCACAATTGGGCGACATCTTCATTCATTTTTTCCGGCTTGTTGAAACATCCGAAACTGACATAGCCGTTGTCTATGCACGGCGCTTCGCCAGGTTCGGGGAACTCCGACGGCGGCGCGAATTGATAAAAAACAGGCAACCGGTGAAGGCTTTCCGTAAACCGCTCGGCGCTGTCTTTGGGGTGCAGATATTCATCGGTCAGCCAATAGTCCATTTCTTCCAACCCCGAGGTCGCGCAGTCATGGAAGCTGATCTGCACCGGCGCAGATCGGTGCTGGGCGATAAGCGATCGGTTTAAATTGAACCGTCCCGCAAGAAATACCAAAATATCCACTTGGTCGCGTCTGATGCGTTCGGCCAATACAGCGTCGCTGAGGCCGCGCGTTGAAATCCACTGATCGGCGAGGCTCCGAAAGCGGGCGCTCACATCGTCAATCATCTCGTCTTCCGCATAGAGTATGATTTCAAATTCCCGGCGGTTGTGATGTTCGATAAGGGGCAGCAAATTCCGACCGACCGGATGATCGCGAAAATCAGAGGACACATATCCGATACGGAGCCGGCGATCCGAACGTCGGTCCCTTTCGGAAAAATTTTTGCGCCTTGCCCCGGGCACCACGTGCCGCGCCCCATATCGCTGATGCAGCGCGAATTTCGCCGCGCCCGATATGTCCACTTGATTGAGAACAGAAATCAGCAAATTACGTTCCGCTAGGTGGCAATTGGGGTCGCCAGCCAAGGCGCGTTGAAAGGCATCAATGGCGCCGTCCACATCGCCCGAAATTTGCAACGCCGCGCCTAAATTGGTGAGCGCTTGGCCCTTGTCGTCGGCTCTTGCCGCAGCCAGCCGAAGAGTTTTAACGGCCGCGGTGAGGCGGCCCGTTTTAAGAAATATTTGCCCCAAATTGCTAAGCGCTGCCGCGCATTCAGGATCGCGAGAGACCGCCGCCAGCGCCCAGACTTCGGCATCCGCCAAATCGCCCGTATGGAGGTATGTATTTGTCAGATTGACCTGCGCAGCAAGGAATTGAGGCTGAGCCTGGAGCGCCATTTTATAGGCTTCTATCGCGCCGGGCACCTCGCCGGTATCGAACAAGGCATCGCCGAGAAAGGTTTGAATATCAGCGCTGTCTGGGCTCAATGTTGCAGCGCGCCGGAATATCTTAACCGCGGCGCCGCCATGGCCCGTCCGCCCTGCGATTAATCCAAGATGGGTCAGCGCGGTCAGATTGTCCGGATTATCTACGAGTATCCTCCGCCATAGGCTTTCTGCCCAGTCTAAATGCCCGGCCAAATAATGTGCGGCGGCAGATGCCATTCGCGCATCTACGGTGTCTGCCACCGAGGCCTCCATTTCAAGCAATTCACCCATTCACCAACACTTCCGCATTTATTATTTATTTTATTGGTGGATAGAATGCCCGGTGCGCCGTTAAGGACCGGTAAATCAAAACCTACACCTAGAATGGCCCAAGAAGGCTGGACAGCCCGACAGGAGCCGACTATGCAGACGCTGGAGGCCGATCAATGGCGATGCGGACCTATTCATCTATTTTAATTACCGGCGCATCCAGCGGCATCGGACGGGCGCTGGCCTTGGCCTATGCGGCCCCAGGCGTCCGCCTAGCCCTTGCTGGGCGCAACCCGGAACGCACGCGCGAAATCGCCGAAGCCTGCCGCCGCAAGGGTGCCGAGATCTCCGAAGCTATCATCGATGTATCTGACGAGGCGGCAATGCGCAGCTGGATTTTGGGCGAAGACGATACCCGCCCACTGGATCTCATTGTCGCCAACGCGGGTGTTTCGTCCGATACCAGCGGCGGCGGCACACCAGCGGAAAAAGCACAACGCATGGAGGATATCAATATCGGCGGTGTACGCTTTACCATCCAGCCGATATACCCC
>JABMOP010000389.1 GCA_013204125.1 Rhodospirillales bacterium
GCCAGGTGCATGGCGGCATCACCCAAGGCATCGGCCAGGCGCTTTATGAAGGCTGCGTCTATAACGACCACGGCCAGCTTCTGACCGGGTCGATGCTCGATTACGCCATGCCGCGCGCCGACAATGTGCCGTCCTACGATGTCGCTACGGAATCGAACGCGTGCACCCATAACTCGCTCGGCGTCAAGGGCGTCGGCGAAGTTGGGGCCATCGGCTCGCCGCCGGCGGTGATCAACGCCATCGTCGATGCGTTGTCGGGTTTGGGCGTTACCGACGTTCCGATGCCGGCAACGCCGCAGGCCGTCTGGCGCGCCATAAAAGATGCAGCCTAGTGTGATGGTGCCGAAATTCAGTGCGAAATGCGCCGAAATTCGGCATCTGAATCACCCTAGCGTTTCAATGAGTGTGGCCCGATCCAACCAAAATTCGCAAATGCGAATTTTACCATCGGGACACAAAGGGAGAATGAGACATGTCTGATTTTGAATATGTGCGGGCTGCCGATGTGAAAGACGCGGCGGCCAAATTGAAAAGAGCCGGCGACGGCGCGTTCCTGGCGGGCGGCATGACGTTGCTGCCGGCGATCAAGCTGGGCCTCAACCAGCCGTCGGATCTGATCGATCTTGGCGGTATATCCGCGTTGCACGAGGTTCATATGGACGGCGATAATCTAGTCATCGGCGCCATGACCCGGCACAACGAGGTCGCCAATTCCGACGATGTCAACGGACACATTCCGGCATTGGCCGATCTGGCCGAAAGCATCGGCGATCCGCAAGTGCGCAACCGGGGCACCATCGGCGGCTCCATCGCCAATAATGATCCGGCGGCCGATTATCCGGCGGCCTGCCTCGGCCTCGGCGCCACCATCATCACCGACGCACGGGAAATCGCGGCGGACGATTTCTTCACCGGCTTTATGGAAACGGCGCTGAAAGCAGGCGAAATTATCACCGCCGTCAAATTCCCGGTGCCGTCAAAAGCCGCTTACGCAAAATTCGCCCACCCGGCCAGCCGGTTCGCCATGGTCGGCGTCTTTGTCTCCCAGGGCGCGGGCGGCGTCCGCGTTGCCGTCACCGGCGCCGGCGCCGGCGGGGTGTTCCGGGCGACCGATATGGAAAAGGCGCTCTCGGCTGATTTTTCGGCGGCCGCGCTGGACGGTATCGCCATCGCCGAAAAAAACATGCTGTCCGACATCCACGCCGCCGCCGATTACCGCGCCCATCTGGTCAGCGTCATGGCCAAGCGCGCGGTGGAAGCGGCGGGGTAGACGATTTCAGCGGTGTGCGTGGGTTCAGTCGGTCGGCATTCGGAAGGCTGGCTTTGGCTACAGATAGAAAAATATCCGCCCTTCCCTCACCGATAACCATAACTCCAAGAAACTTGACTTTCGCCCTTATTATGGATTATAATTATAAATTATAGGATTAATAAAACCAACAAGGCCGAAATGATGGAAAAAGCGTATAAATGCACACAAATGCACATAAATGCATATGAGAATTCTGTTTTCGCCGAAATATGTCGCAGGCTGCCCGATATCTGGTGGTTTGTTGTTTGATGACGCCCTTTTGGTTGATCCGGTCCTTAAGCAACAGGTGCAAAATGCCAAGCATGGACTTCGGCCCCCGCGTTTTCTATGCTTCGGCCATAACGTCGCCCCTTATTGATTGAAGGCTTCCATGACTGCCCTCCCGACCTCGGTCGATCAGACCGACGCTCTTTTGCGCTCCGGCGCCTATCTTCCCAATCGTAGCTTGGCGACGGCGCTCTATCTGTCCCTCAGCCTCGGCCGGCCTTTGTTCCTGGAAGGCGAAGCCGGGGTCGGCAAGACGGAGATCGCCAAGGTCTTAGCGGAAACCCTCGGGCGCAAATTGATCCGCCTGCAATGCTATGAAGGGTTGGACGTCACCACCGCCGTTTACGAATGGAACTATTCGCGCCAGATGGTCGAAATCCGCATGTCCGAAGCCGCCGGCGACCGCGACCGGGAAAGCCTGGAAAAAGATCTGTTCAGCGATAGTTTTCTCATCAAGCGGCCCTTGTTGCAGGCCTTGGAGCCCGACGTCGATGGCGCGCCGGTGTTGCTGATCGACGAATTGGACCGCACCGACGAGCCGTTCGAAGCCTATTTGTTGGAAGTGCTGTCGGATTTTCAGGTGACCATCCCCGAACTTGGCACCATCGCCGCCGAAACGCCGCCGATGGTGATCATCACCTCCAACCGCACCCGCGAAATTCACGACGCCCTCAAACGCCGCTGCTTCTACCATTGGGTCGATTACCCGGACGCAGCTCGGGAATTGGAAATCCTGAAATTAAAAGCACCGAGCGCGGCGGCAGGCCTGTCTGCCGAAGTGGTTGGCTTTGTCCATAAATTGCGCGATATGGATCTCTTCAAATTGCCGGGGGTCGCCGAAACCATCGATTGGGCGCATGCGTTGACCCAGTTGGATTGCCTGTCGCTGGACCCGGAAATGGTCAACGACACCTTGGGCACCTTGCTCAAATATCAAGACGATATCCAGAAAATCGAAGGCAGCGAAGCAACCCGGCTGTTGGGCGAAGTGAAATCCGAAATTGCCGCCGGCAAGGCGGCTTAAGGGCCGCGCCATGGCCGAAATTTTAAGTTCCCCCGATGACGCCGCGTCCGGCGGGCGGCTTTTCGAAAACATCATGCATTTTGCCCGCGTGCTGCGCCGCGCCGGATTGCCGATCGGCCCGGGCCAGGTGCTGGACGCTTTGCGCGCCGTCGAAGCGGTCGGTCTTTCTGCGCGGGATGATTTCTACTGGACCCTCGTTTCCGTATTCGTCAATCGGCGCGATCATCAGGAATTGTTCGATCAGGCGTTTCACATATTCTGGCGCAACCCCGATATTCTGGAACGCATGATGCAGTTGATGCTGCCCGATATCGGCGGCGGCGCACCGGCCGGGACGGGCGAAGAAATCTCCCGCCGCGTCGCCGAGGCTTTGAGCCCCGGCCAGAACGAACACGAAGGCGCCGATGAAGAGGCCGAGGAAGAACTCACCTTCGATGCGACGCTGACCTGGAGCGCCGGCGAAGTGCTGAGCAATAAGGATTTTGAAAAAATGTCGGGCGATGAAATCCGCGCCGCGCTCGACGCCATCAAACGCATGCGCCTCCCGATCATGGACGTGCCGACCCGGCGCTACCGGGCGCATAACGCCGGCCGGCGTGTCGATATGCGCCGCTCATTGCGCGCCGCGCTGCGCTCCGGCAGTGATTTTATTCCGCTCATGATGCGCACCCGGCGCACCCGCCATCCGCCGCTGGTCATCATTTGCGATATATCGGGATCGATGGAGCGCTATTCCCGCATGCTCCTCCATTTCATGCATGCCATCACCAACGACCGCGACCGGGTGCATACTTTTTTGTTCGGCACCCGGCTGACCAACGTCACCCGCTACTTGCGCTATAAAGATGTGGACGCGGCGTTGGAACGGGTCGGTGATGCGGTCGAAGATTGGTCGGGCGGTACCCGGATCGGCCATTGTATCAGCGAATTTAACTTAAATTGGTCGCGGCGCGTCCTTACTCAGGGCGCGGTCACGGTGCTCATTTCCGATGGGCTTGACCGCGACGAAGGCGCCGGATTGGGGCGCCAGATGGAACGCCTGCACAAATCCTGCCGCCGCCTCATCTGGCTTAATCCATTGTTGCGCTTCGAAGGATTTGAGCCGAAATCGGTCGGCATCCGCGCCATCTTGCCGCATGTGGACGAGTTTCGCACCATCCATAATCTGGAAAGCATGCGCGAATTAACCCGCGTCCTCTCTGAAGAAACCCCGCGCAGCCTGGAAAGCATGGCGCGCTGGAAAAGCGAAGCGGCGTGACGCGGCCTAGTCGTCGACGTAAGGGTTATTCCCCGAACGCACATTGAGGCGGAGCGGGATGCCGTCCAGCTTGAAGCTATCGCGGATACCGTTGAGCAGATAGCGGCGGTAATCTTCGGGCAGTTTCGTGGCGCGGGACGAAAACAAAACGAAGGTCGGTGGGCGCGCCTTGGCCTGGGTCATGTAGCGGAGCCGGATGCGCCGGCCTTGGACCATCGGCGGTGGATGGCGCGCTTCCATCACTTGCAGCCAGCGATTGAGCTTGGCCGTGGAGACGCGCCGGTTCCACATGTCGAAAAATTTAAATGCCGTGGGCAGCAATTTATCCAAACCTTTGCCGGTCAGCGCCGAAAGCGTCACCACCGGAACGCCGCGCACCTGCGGCAGCGAGGTTTCCAGCCGGTCCATTAATATGTCGCGTCTGTCCTTCTTATCATTGACCGTGTCCCATTTATTGACGGCGATAATAAGAACGCGGCCTTCTTCGATCACTTGGCGGGCGATGGTCAGATCTTGGCGCTCCAACATGACGTTGCCGTCCAGCACCAAGACCACCAATTGAGCGTATTGGATGGCGCGCGCCGAATCGCCGACCGACAAATGTTCCACCTTGTCGATTACGCGTGCCTGGCGGCGCATCCCGGCGGTATCCACCAGCTTGATCTTGCGGCCCCGATACTCCCATTCCACGGCAATCGCATCGCGCGTGATGCCGGCTTCCGGTCCGGTGAGCATACGGTCTTCGCCAATCAATTTGTTTAAAAGGGTCGACTTGCCGACATTGGGCCGCCCGACGATGGCCAGTTGCAGGGGCGCTTCGC
>JABMOP010000390.1 GCA_013204125.1 Rhodospirillales bacterium
AAATATATCCGCTGCCCCATTTGCCGGTGGTCAAGGATTTGGTGCCTGATCTCAGCGTGCCTTACGCGCAGTATGAATCGATCCAACCCTACTTGAAGGCGGATACACCGGCGCCCGGTAAAGAGAGGCTGCAAAGCCCGGAAGAGCGAAAACAATTGGACGGTCTTTGGGAATGCGTGATGTGTTTTTCCTGTGCCGCAAGCTGCCCTAGCTATTGGTGGAACGGGGAGCGGTATTTGGGCCCGGCGGTGTTGTTGCAGGCCTATCGCTGGATTGCCGATTCGCGCGACGAGCATACCGGCGAGCGGCTCGATGATTTGGAAGACCCCTTCAAGCTTTATCGCTGCCATACGATTATGAACTGCACCAATACCTGCCCAAAATCGCTCAATCCGGGCAAGGCCATCGCAGAAACTAAGAAATTAATGGCCCAGCGGCGATAGGGCCTATTTTGGATAATTTTGCCAACTGAACTACGTGTTTTCCGATGCTGAACTTCCTGGTAAATAAGTTAAGTTAGGGATCGCGCAAAAAGTGCTTATTTAATGGCGCGGCGAAGTGGGGCTATGTTCGGACTTCTTAAAAAAAAGCCGATAAAATCGAAGCGGCGTAAGCCAAAGCCCAGATTGGCATCGGTGGACGGTGTCGATCTGGATAGCGGCACCATCACCATTGATGATTCTGGCCCGGATATCACGGTCACGACCGGCGAAGTGTTTCGCCAAGCCGGTGATGGGGACGCACCGCCCGCCGGGACAAAGGCCGGCGGCGGCAAAGTATTCATTATCGATTTGAAACCGATATTGAATGCCATGGGGGTCAAAGCCGGCAGCAAATCAGCGCTTGGCCTGTTCCGCTTTTGCGAAACTATTTTGGCGCGCACCGTCGTCGGCAAAGGCACCTACAATAATCAGGGCAACGATCTGTTCTTTTTCCAAATGAATATGGAAAATGAAGATGCGTTGCGCGCCGGAATCGGCGTCGTCAACGAACTGGGCGGGCAATTTTTGCGTGATGGTTTTAAGCCGGAAGATTTGATCCCGCTCATGGTCGATGCGATCAATGCCGATGAAGCGTTCGGCGATGATGGGCTTATCGATCCCGACAAAGCCTTGGGCGCGCAAACCAAACGCCGTTTGGCGACGGAAGAAAAAGCGCGAACCAGGGCGGCTCAAATATTGGATACCGACGAGTTGGTGTTTGAAGACGAAAGGCCGGAAGAAGATTTGCTCTATGAAGTAGAGATAGAAAGCCCGGACCCAGATTCCGAATGGGTTTTAAAAGTTCAACCGGGCCGGCCCGCTTCCCAGCGGGTTAAGCGGGGGCCCAAACGCCGCAAAATTAAAATGGAACGGCCGGATGGGGGTCTGGATCGAAGGCACCGTCGCCACGGAAGACGTCAAGGTGACGATCCCAGGTTCCAATCCTGGTAGCTGCGTTGCCGGCCTGTTTTGCTTCGTTTAATCCTTAAGCCGAAAATCCCTAAGCCGAGGCGGCCATGTATATTCCCGACGAATTCAGGAGAAATCCCGATCGAGCGTATCGAAGGGAAGGCAAAGTTAAATCAAAACCGGACGCCGGCGGACCGTTCCGGCGTTATTACCGCTCTTGAAGAAAGCCCCGAGCCCGGCGATCACCGGCTGTCTGCCGCGATGCGCGAAATTGACGGTTGAATCCTTGTTCCCTCCTACCAATGTCAGTGATATCCTAATTAAGTAATCCCGGCAGTGGGAAGGAATGCTGATGGCCGGATTTTTAGCAGCACTTAAAGAAAACTATCAAACCCAGATGGAGCGGCATCAAAATCTGCCGTTCTTGAAAGGCGTCATGGCGGCATGTGCCATGATCGCCACTGCCGATGGGCGCGTAACATTTTCCGAACGGGTGCGCGTCGACCAGATCGTTGAAACATTAGAATCTCTTAAAGCTTTCGATCCGGTGGAAGCAGCCGATCTGTTTCGTGATTATTGCGAAACGGTGCTGAAAAATCCGAGGGAAGGCCACGAAGAGTTGGTCGGCGAATTAGAAATATTAAAGGGCGAAACAGAAACCGCCGAAATGATCATCCGTATCTGCCTCGCTGTTTCCGAAGCCGGCGGCGAAACCAGCCTTATCGATCAAATTGAAATTGTGTCCCTTTGCAGCCATTTGGAACTTGACCCGGCTCATTTCGGACTTTACCGGGATAAATTGATAGAAGAATTGGGCCCCAACAAAGGCGCCTGAGCGATCGTTCCTTAATTTTTTTCAACCAAGAAGTTTCCCTCGATAGTGACCTCCGACGGACCCCTTTCAATTTACCGCGCGCGCGTGAATGACGGTCAATTACGGCATGATCCTCAGCAGGAATTGCTGGCGGAAAAACTGCAAAGCCTTCACCGGGCGCTCTCCGGCTATGCGCCGTCTACGGGCCATGATGGTTGGAAAGCACGCTTCGGGTTGTCGCGAAGGCGCGGCGATCCTCCTCAAGGTCTTTATATTTACGGCGGCGTCGGCGTAGGGAAATCCATGCTCATGGATCTATTTTATGTTGCTGTTCCGGTGGTCCACAAACGGCGCGTTCACTTTCACGAATTTCTGCAAGACGTGCACGCCCGCTTCAATGCGTTCCGGCAAAATAAATCTGATGACGAAGGCGATCCCATCCCCATCGTTGCCGATCAATTGGCGGGCGAAGCTTGGCTATTGTGTTTCGACGAGTTGCAGATTTCCAATATTGTCGATGCGATGATCGTCGGTCGATTGTTCGAGGCCTTATTTAATCGGGGTGTGGTGATCGTCGCCACATCCAACCGCCCGCCCAAGGAACTTTATAAAGACGGATTGCAACGGGCTAAGTTCATGCCTTTTATTAATTTGATATCCGAAAAATTGGATATTTTAGCACTGGCGAGCGCCGAAGATTACCGGCTAAAACGCATGCTCGATATGCGCACCTACCATCAACCGGCAGATATAAATTCGGAACGCGCGCTCGGTGATTATTTCCTCGGCCTGACCGGCGGTCGGGCGCCGGTGATAGAACACATTGAAATCAAGGGCCGCTTCCTCGACGTGCCTTCGGCCGGCGATGTTGCGCGCATGCGTTTTTCAGATTTGTGCGACAAGCCCTTGGGCGCGGCTGATTATCTGGACCTGGCGGAACGCTACCATACGCTGATAATCGACGGAATTCCGCGCATGGGAGAGAATGAGGCCAGCATCGCGCGCCGCTTTGTGACGCTCATCGATGCGCTTTACGAGGCGAAGGTTAAACTGATTTGTTCCGCCGACGCGCCACCCGATGAATTATATGTTCTGGGCGAAGGCGCGTTCGAGTTTGAACGCTTGGTCTCGCGGCTGATGGAGATGCAATCGGTCGAGTACCTCGCCTTACCGCACGGTCGGTTGGGCAAAGGCAAGTCGGATCAGTCACAATAATAAAAACCCAAAATAGAAATCTAAAATAAAAATCCAAAATTTAGTTTGAATAAATTTCCGTATTGAAATTGCAACTTTGGTGTACCATCTGTTAACAGTTAAGAAGTAATTGTGGGGTTAAGGGTTTGTTCGACTCTTGACCGTTGTTGACGAATCGCGTTACCAACAAAAATTAGCGAACCACGTTGCGGTGTGCAAAGTCCATTCAACATCGTGTCGTTGCAGTAATTAGAGTTGTTCGTTCGAAAGGAATTTTATGGCGAGGAAAAAAATTGCGCTCATCGGCGCAGGAAATATCGGAGGAACTTTGGCTCACCTAGCGGGGGTTAAAGAGCTCGGCGATGTGGTTCTCTTTGATGTTGTAAAAGATTTGCCGCAAGGCAAAGCGCTTGATCTCGTGCAGGGCGCGCCGATCGAAGGATTTGACGTGTCCATCAATGGCGCCAATTCCTATTCCGGTATCCGCGGCGCCGACGTGATCATCGTTACCGCCGGCATCGCTCGCAAACCAGGCATGAGCCGCGACGACCTGATCGGCATCAATACCAACGTTATGAAATCCGTCGGCGAAGGCATCAAAAAATATGCCCCCGGCGCTTTCGTCATCTGCATTACCAATCCCCTCGATGTTATGGTTGGCGTCCTACGCGATGCCTGCGGGTTGCCCCACAAGCGGGTTGTCGGCATGGCGGGCGTTTTGGATTCTGCTCGTTTCAGGACCTTCCTTGCCGCAGAAATGAAAGTTTCTGTCGAAGATGTTACCGCGTTCGTGCTTGGCGGGCACGGCGATACGATGGTGCCGTTGGCACGCTATTCGACGGTGGCCGGTATTCCCCTTCCCGATCTGGTGCGCATGAAATGGCTCACCCAAAAAAAATTAGACCAGATTATTCAGCGCACCCGCGATGGCGGCGCTGAAATTGTCGGGCTCTTGAAAACCGGCTCTGCATTTTATGCGCCGGCAAGCGCGGCCATCATGATGGCCGAGGCTTATTTGAAGGATAAGAAACGGGTTATGCCCTGTGCCGCATATTTGAACGGTGAATATGGGGTCAAAGGCATTTACGTCGGTGTTCCGGTGGTTATCGGCGCCGGCG
>JABMOP010000391.1 GCA_013204125.1 Rhodospirillales bacterium
ACACCGTGCTGGCCCGCGCCGGTCTCAGCGATGATGCGCTTCTTGCCCATTCGCTTTGCCAGCAGGCCCTGGCCCATTGTGTTGTTTATCTTATGGGCGCCGGTATGGTTCAGGTCTTCGCGCTTGAAGTATATTTTTGCGCCGCCCAGATGGGTGCTCAAACGTTCGGCGAAATAAAGCGGCGTCGGGCGGCCGACATAATTTTTGAGGTAGCCGGCAAATTCGGCCCAGAACGCATCGTCGCCTGCCAGCGATTTGTAGGCGCGTTCGACCTCCAAAATAAGCGGCATCAGGGTCTCCGCAACGTAGCGGCCACCATAGATGCCAAAATGGCCGTTGCCGTCCGGGCCGGCGCGCAATGAGTTCTGTTTGGTCATGGCCGCAAATTATTCGCCTCGGCCCGGAAAATCGAGCGCTTTATGTGAAATTCAAGGGTTATCCCGGATTTTCTGCGCCGTGCTGAGAAATTCATTGATCTTTGTAATGCTCTTGACGCCGGGGGAACTTTCAACGCCGGAGGACACATCGACCGCCCGGGCGCCGCTGATGGCCACGGCCTCGCGGAGATTTTCCGCCGTTAATCCACCCGCCAGCATCCACGGGATCGGTATTTTCGCGCCGCTCAGTAACTGCCAATCGAATTTGAGGGCGTTCCCGCCCGGTAGTGCGCCCGCCATATCGGCAGGTGGTTTTGCATCAAAAATTAATTTGTTGGCGGTTTTGAAATAACGTCCGGCCGCTTTGAGATCTTGCCGTCCGGCCAATTTAACCACCTTCATAACATCGAGCCCGGATAGCCGCTTAACATCTTGAACCCGCTCCGGCGTCTCGGCGCCGTGCAATTGAATGAGGCCTAAATCGTTGTGATCAAGAACGCGTTTGATGTCTTCATCGGTCGGATCGACGAACAAGCCGACGGCGACGACATAGGCGGGAACCCGACGGGTCAGATCTTTCGCTGCACCGGCGCTCAAATTACGCGGCGAGGGCGGATAGAAGACGAATCCAGCGTAGCGGGCGCCGCCGGCAACTGCCGCGTCCACGGCTTCGGCCCGGTCGAGGCCGCAAATTTTAACTTCAATGCCGGCGCCGCTATTGGTGTCAGGCGGCATCGGCGATCTCGGCGCCGATCCTTAGGGCCGCGTCCCGGGGATCATCGGCGTCGGTGATCGCGCGGCCAATCACCAGGAAGTCGGCGCCGCGCCGGACCGCTTCACCCGGCGTTAGGATGCGTTTTTGATCGCCCGCCGCCGCCCATTCAGGCCTGATGCCCGGCGTCAGAAGTTTGAAATCCGGCCCTAAGGCTGCCCGCAAAGGCTCTATCTCGGCACCCGAACAGACCACGCCGTCGAGGCCGGATGCTTCGGCAAGGCGGGCCAGGCGCACAACTTGCTCTTCTGTACTGCCGCTAACGCCGATATCTGCAAGGTCGCTTTGATCAAGCGATGTCAGCACGGTCACGCCGAGAACAAGCGGCTTTTTCAGGCCTAGTTTTTCGGCCTCATCGCGCGCCGCTTCGGCGGCGGCGGCCATCATCGCCCGCCCGCCTGCAGCGTGGACATTTATGATTGCCGGGCCCAGACAAATAGACGCGCGCACAGCGCCGGCCACGGTGTTCGGAATGTCATGGAATTTGAGGTCCAAGAACAAGGGCATGTCCTCGATCATGATGCGCCGGACGCCTTCAGGGCCAAGGGCGGTGAAAAATTCCTTGCCGATTTTCACGCCGCCGACATGGCCGCGGAGTGTTTTGACGATGCCCAACGCATGGCCGAGATCGGGCGTATCCAAAGGAACAAATATGCGGCTTTGAGGCTCGGTTGTCATTGTGCTTTTTTATAAACCGAGATCGTCTTGCTCGCCAGCAAAATGAGAGGCGGGGTTGGTTGTTCTCAATCTTCGGGCTTTGATTTCTTGTCGCTCTCCAAATCGCCGATACGCTCTTTAAGGGTGGTCAGATCTTTTTCCAGGTTTTGCGCGTGCCGGGATGCAAACCGCGCGCGCCGCCGCATTCGCCCACCGGAAAACCAAGCAACAATACCGCCGGCAAAAAAGCCGAAGACAGAGGCAGCGATCGCAACCACGTAAATTGGAACATCGCGTGTAAACGGAAGCGGCCAGAAATCCAATTGGACTTCGCGATGATTGCTGATAGAAAATATAATCACCACAAATCCAACGAGGGCCATGGTGAGAAGAGAAATAAAACGAACCACCGACACCTTCTTAAGGTTGGTTGAACGACCGATTGGTTAAACGGGTCGAAGCGTCCGGCTCAGGAATTGAGTTTTTCGCGCAATTGCTTGCCGGTTTTAAAATAGGGTACGCGTTTGGCCGCGACATGGACCGATTCGCCGGTCCGAGGGTTCCGACCGATGCGCGCATCGCGTTGTTTGACCGAAAAGGCGCCGAAACCACGCAGCTCTATTCTGTCGCCGCGCGCCAATGCCGATGCAATTTCATCGAATATGGTGGTCACGATGCGTTCGACATCCCGCTGATAGAGATGCGGATTTTCTTCAGCAAGAAAGGCGATGAGTTCCGATTTAGTCATCTATTTCAGTCCTCGCCGGCGCGGCAGATTAATCCGAGTATTTCATTGGCGACTCGCACCCTAAGTAGCAAAGTAACCATTTAACGGAGGCCAGGGTGCCAAAGGGAAATCAAACCGTCAAGCCTAAGTCTTTCAGAAAACAATGTTTTTCCGACCAGATCGTCTAAAATCTCGCGGATAACGCCATCCTTGTGGCGCACCCTTACCTGCCGTTGCGGAAGCTTTGCGCTGATGTTTTTGTTTGTCGCAAGCCAGGTGCGGGCGGTTTCTATGCTGCCGATTGCGTCGATCAATCCATTCTCGCGGGCCTGGCGACCGGTATAAATCCTACCGTCGGAAAGTTTAAGCGCACGGTCCCGGTCCATTTTACGGCGCTCGGCCACCATATCGACGAACATTCCATGCATGTCGGCAATCACTGCATCCATAACGGCGCGGGCTTTTGGACCGAGGGGTTCCAACGGATTGGGCTGGGCTTTCAAGGGAGAACTTTTAATCATTTCCGCTTTGACGCCCAGCTTATCCAGCAATCCAGTTATTTCGGTTGATTGCATCAATACACCGATCGACCCGGTTACCGTCGATTGACGACCGACGATATAATCGGAGCCGAGAGCCGCCATGTAACCGCCGGAAGTTGCGATCTCGCCGAGGACGGCGACCACCGGCTTATTTTTTGCAACGCGGCGAAGATTTTGAAAAAGACTTTCGCCGCCAACCACGGTTCCGCCGGGACTATTGATGCGCACGATCAATGCTTTGATGTGGCTGTTCTTTGAAATATCACGCAAGGTATCATTTCGATCGGCATCATCGAATATCACGCCGCCGATATCCAGAACGGCGACGGCGTCACCTCTTGGGACGACGCCGAAGCGCCCAATCCCAACGGCAACGGCACCTATGGCGGCGATGACAGCAACAACTCGCCAGAAGGTGAGCCTCCGTTTTAGGCGCCGGCGGTCAAAATACCTATCTGCCTCCAAAGCCATCGAGTTTGCTCTCCCTTAGCTGCCAAGCCGCTATGGCCGCCCAGCCTATTTGCTTTCGGCCTTTGTCTTGGCCGCCGCTTTTTTCTTGGCGGGCGCTTTGGCTTTTGCCGCTGCCTTTTTCTTGGCTGTCGCCTTTTTCTTGGCAGGCGCCTTTTCCTCAGCCGCCGCTTTGGCTGTTTTCTCCGGGGCAACCTTGTCTTTATCTTGAGAAGACTCTGCTTCTGCGCTTTTCTCTTTTAAGGCTGCGCCGAGGATATCACCCAAGGATGCGCCCGAATCGGACGAGCCATAAGTGGCCATGGCTTTTTTCTCTTCTTCAACCTCACGCGCTTTAACGGACAAGGTGACTTTGCGAGAAGCTTTGTCGACGGAAAGGACAGTGGCGTCCACCACTTCGCCGGTGGCGTAGCGATCAGGGCGTTGTTCCGAGCGATCCCGTGACAAGTCCGAACGGCGGATAAAGCCGGGCACATCATCGCCCACTCGCACTTCAATGCCGTTATCGACGATCGCGGTGACCGTGCAGGTGACGATATCGCCTTTCTTAATCTTATCGAGGCGGTCCTTTACCGGATCGTCGGTCAATTGCTTGACGCCAAGGCTGATGCGTTCTTTTTCGACATCGATATCCAGGATTTTGACCTTAATCATGTCACCCTTGTTGTAGGCGATGATGGCCTCTTCGCCAGGGGTAACCCAATCCAGATCCGACATGTGCACCATGCCGTCGATTTCTTCAGTCAATCCGATGAACAGGCCAAACTCGGTGATGTTCTTAATTTCGCCTTCGACAACCGATCCTGTCGTTGCGTTATCACCGAAGTCGAGCCACGGATTGGCCATGCATTGTTTGAGACCAAGGCTGATCCGGCGTTTGGCAGGGTCCACATCGAGGACCATGACTTCGACTTC
>JABMOP010000392.1 GCA_013204125.1 Rhodospirillales bacterium
ATGGAACATATCGAAGAAGCCGGCATCCATTCGGGCGACAGCGCCTGCTCGTTGCCGCCCCATACATTAAGCAAAGAGATCATCGCCGAATTGAGGGTTCAGACCCGGAGCCTGGCGCTTGGTCTTGGCGTGGTTGGGCTGATGAATGTGCAATTCGCCATTCAAAACGGCGCCATCTTTATTTTGGAAGTTAACCCCCGGGCCAGCCGCACCGTGCCGTTCGTCGCCAAGGCCACCGGCGTTGCCATCGCCAAGATCGCGGCGCGCGTCATGACCGGCGAAAAATTATCCGACTTTGATTTGGATGAAGACCGGGTGTTCGATCACGTGGCCGTCAAAGAAGCGGTTTTCCCGTTTGGCCGTTTCCCCGGCGTCGATATTATTTTGGGCCCGGAAATGAAATCCACCGGCGAAGTTATGGGCATCGACAAAGATTTCGCCCACGCCTTCGCCAAATCTCAATTGGGCGCCGGCATTATCCTGCCCAACGAGGGAACGGTATTTATTTCGGTCAAAGACGCCGACAAGAAGGGGGCGTTAAAAATTGCCCGGGATTTGATCGCTCTTGGCTTTGGCATTATCGCCACCGGCGGAACGCAGAGCTATCTTGCCGAGGGCGGGATCGAGGTTCGCCAAATCAATAAAGTACTGCAAGGCCATCCCCATTGCGTCGATGCCATAGAAAACGGCGAAATTCAGTTGATCATCAACACGACCGAGGGGGCGCAGGCGATTGCCGATTCCTATTCGATCCGGCGGACGGCGCTGACCGAAAATATTCCCCATTATACGACTTTGACCGGGGCCGCCGCCGCCGTTGCGGCGATTGAGACCTTAGGTGGGCAGGGTTCTGCGGATTTTAAGGCGGGACTTGAAGTCGCGTCGCTGCAATCCTATTCTAGGCCCTTGGTGTAAATTTTGTGTCCCTCGTCCACCGGGTGATTGACCCGGGACAGAGGGTTCTTTTGTTTTATTGGGTAGGCACAATGGTTAAATATCCTATGACCGCCGAAGGATTTCAGGCGCTGGAAGAAGAACGCAGACGCCTGAAAACGGTGGAACGGCCGGCGGTTGTCAAAGCCATCGGCACAGCCCGCGAACACGGCGATCTTTCAGAAAATGCCGAGTATCATGCGGCCCGCGAACGTCAGAGCTTCATCGAAGGCCGTCTCGGCGAGCTTGAAGAAATTATCAGCCGCGCCGAAGTCATCGACCCCAAAAGCCTTTCGGGCAAAATTGTACGTTTCGGCGCCACCGTTAAATTGGCGGATGAAGACACCGACGAAAAATCCACCTATTGGATCGTCGGCAGTCACGAAGCCGATATCGACCAAGGGAAATTATCCGTCACCTCGCCGTTGGCGCGGGCATTGATCGGCAAGACGGTCGGCGATTCGGTGGAAGTGACCGCCCCCGGCGGCTCCAAATTATACGAAATCATGCGCGTTACCTTTAAATAAGCCGTGCACGGACCTTCCCACATGTCTAACCAAGCCTTATCCGGCGCACCAACCCGCCACAGCTATACGAGTGGGCGTTTGAAACTCAATTATGTGGATTGGGGTAACGAAAGCGCGCCGCCGATGCTCTTGGTGCATGGCGGGCGCGACCATGCGCGGTCATGGGATTGGCTGGCCGGCGCGCTTATATCCGACTACCACGTCATGGCAATCGATTTGCGCGGCCACGGCGATTCCGAGTGGACCAACAGCGCCACTTACGAAGTGGACGAATTCGTATTCGATGTCGCCGAATTGATCGCGCAGAAGGGCTTGGCGCCGCTGACCATCATCGGCCATTCCCTCGGCGGTATGATCGCCTTGCGCTATACCGGCATTTTCCCGGAAAACGTAACCAAGCTTGTCGCCATCGAAGGCTTGGGGCTTGGCCGGCGGCGCGCCGAAGCCACCGAGAAAGAGCCGGCGCCGGTGCGCTACCGCAATTGGATCAATGAGCTGCGCAAGATCGTAACCTGGCAGGAGCGGCGTTATGAGAGTGTTGACGAGGCCACCCTCCGCATGGCCGAGGCTAACGAGCACCTCTCACCCGCACAGACCCGCCACCTGACCGAACACGGTACAAAGCAAAATGACGACGGCAGCTACAGCTGGAAATTTGACCATTATTTTTTCACCCGCTTTTTTGCGCCCAAGGGGATCGACCCCACCGAGGCTCAGGAAATGTGGGCCAACATCGCCTGCCCGACATTGCTGATTAGGGGGACCGAAAGCTGGGCCACCGATCCTCTCGAAGACGGCAATGCCAAGCACTTCAAGAACTGCACATCCGTTGCCATTGAAGGCGCCGGTCACTGGGTCCACCACGACCAGCTGGAAACCTTGCTCGGCCACGTGAAGCCCTTCTTAGCCCGCGAGGCTGAGGATTGAGGCCACCGCTTCTAATATGCCGCGAATGGGTATATTGATAACCCCAGGACCAGGTCCAGTCCGCTTGAAATCGAAACGAGGCTATTTTGGCTAAAGATACCGTAACGGCGGCGCAACGGGTGTCGACTGCGGAAGAGTTTCTGTCTGCGCTGGAACTGCGCATCGGTCGGCTCATTCAGCTCTCGCGTCTGCCAAACGAAAATCCGGAAAAAATCAATTTCGAATATTATCGAAAGTTTCGGGAGATGATGTCCGAATGCTTGTCATTTCTTATCATCATCGAACGGCGCATCGACGAGACCACGGAACCCAAGCGAAGCGATCTGATGGCAAAGTTCAATGAATTGACCGTCGCCATCTGGTCCACATTGCTTGACGGCTCGTTAGGGTTTTTGCGGGTCATCGCTGAGCGGGAAAACCTGCCGATCGGCACCAATCATATTTTTGTCCAGGAACTTAAAACCCTGCACGACGCCGGACAGATATTGAAGCAGGAGCGCTATAGCACGTGGGTCAATGAAAACATAATGAACCGCCGCAAGACGGCAGAGAAAATTCTTACCCAAATTATCGACCGGGCGCCGCATCTCCTGAACCTCGGCGGCACTTAAGCAAAATTCTCGGCCTCGTCTTAATGCGGCGGCAGGCTTTTAAGGGCCGCGCGGACGGGGAAAGGCGCCGCCGTTTCCATGCGCCTGGCCACCAATTCATGGATATGCCCTTGCAGCGGCGATGACTGCGAAAGAACGATCCTCCAAAAATCGTCGAACGGATAATCCTTGATGCGGATCGGGTCTTCCCCCTTTTCGTAGCGGTTGGCGCAGTAAAAGAGCCCCCCTGCCAGGGTCACCCGCTGAATATGGGTAAAATAAAATTCGATCGCAGGGTGGGTCATTTCCATCATCGAGCGGACATTCAGCACTGCCGAAACGGAAGCCGGCGCCAATTTGGCAATCACCCAGCCGGGCAGTACGGCAAAATCAGCATCGCTCAGGGCGTCGGCGCCGCCGGCTTTCCACATCGCGTAATCGACAATCCGCGCGCCGGGAAACCGTTCGGCCAGATAATAATGTTGCACGGCAGTAACCTCCGGAAGATCCAAAAGAATGCAGAGCGCATCTGGAAAATCCATTTTCAGCTTGGCCGCCAAGCCGCCATAGCCGCCGCCAATCTCGGCCACCACCGGGCGCACAGATGGGCTGGTCGCCATGATGCGGCTCATCTGCCAGGCGTGATAGATCAATGGCAAATCGTGAAAATTAACCAAAACCCGGCGCGCCGATCCGCTGCCATCAGCAAGATCAACCGGCACTGAGGCCGGCGCGCCAATATCGCTGTCGAGATGTTTGGCGGTGTATTCGACGCCGCAAACCGCCATCACCAAATTGAGTGCATTTATGACCGTGCCGATTTCCTTTTCACCGGTCAGGTCGCGCGGCAACAGAGCGTGGTAGTCGTGCCGCGCGCGCAATTTCCAGGGGGTGTCGCCGGGCGCGCCATAGGCGGCTAGATTTCCGTCCTCAACGAACGCCACTATGTCATCGTTGAGACCAACCGTCAGTGCATTGCGGCGAAAAGACTGCCAGGCTTCGGGGATATCGAAGACGCGCGCATAATCGCCTGGGAAGACGTCCCAATGAACGCTTTTCTGGCCTTCAGGAATATCCGCCTGGGCGAGATGGAAGCTTTTGCTGATTTGATCCAGAAGCGTCCGGCGGGAAGACATTAATTCCGGTCTTCGCCGATATCGACGGGGATGCCCGGCGCCATTTTGGACGCGCGAATGGTAAGGGCCGATTTTACATGGCTCACATTTGGCGCGGCGGTCAGCCGCTCGGTAACGAAGCGCTGATAAGTTTCCCAATCTTCGGCCACCAATTTCAACAGGAAATCGGTCTCACCGGCCAGCATGTGGCATTCGCGCACTTCCGGCCAGCCGCGCACCAATTCCTCGAAGGCAACCAAATCCGGCTCGGCCTGGCTATGCAGCCCGACTTGCGCAAAGACGGTAACGTTGAAACCGAGCGCCGTCGCTTCAATTTCGGCGTGGTAGCCCCGGATGTAGCCGGCTTCTTCCAACGCCCGCACCCGGCGAAGACAGGGCGGCGCCGATATGCCGACACGGCTTGCCAATTCAACGTTGGTCATGCGACCGCTCTCTTGCAGATCGCGCAAAATTTTGCGGTCGATGTGATCCAGTTTGACGCGGTTCATGCGCCTTCTTCCTTCCCTCGTTAAATCTTGGCTCGTGCGCGAACCAATAATTTTTATGGACCAATTCTATGCCGGAGGGGAGATTTGCGCAATATTATTTCAATTTTGGCAAATATTATTGCGCGCGAGCGCAGCCCCTACCCGCTTGCATGGCAATGGCGCAGTTCCTATTTTAGCACTCAGAGTACGCGCCCATACCCAAATTCGGAGTTGCAGACCATTATGGCTACCCACCACGCTAAGGTATTGATCCTTGGGTCCGGCGCCGCCGGGCTGACCGCCGCGATCTACAC
>JABMOP010000393.1 GCA_013204125.1 Rhodospirillales bacterium
ACTGGCATAGATCAACCGCTTGATCTGAGCATTGACCGCCGCTTCCATAATATGTACAGAGCCGACGATATTGGCCTGAACGGGTTCCATGGGTGTGGAAGTCGCTGCCTCCATGTCAGCCAATCCGGCAAAATGATAGATGATATCGCTACCAGTCACAGCATCCTGGACCTGTCGAGCATCCAAAATATCGCCGACGATCACGGCGCCGAGCCCATCTTCGTTTTCGGCCAGCAGCATCCGCGCCCGGTCCGCGTGTTTGTCGAGCGCCAGGCGGAACCCGAGGCCGAATTCGGCGTTGTCTTCGAACAACGAATTGGCCCAGGCCGGGCCGCGCCCATCGGCATTGGTCGCATAGGGCGTGGTCGGTAAATTGCCGCCGAAAATAGACGAGCAACCGGTGGCGTTGGCGATCAAGAGCCGGTCGCCATAAAGCTGGGTGATGAGCTTGATATAAGGCGTCTCGCCGCAGCCCGAACAGGCGCCGGAAAACTCGAACAACGGCTGGCCGAATTGCGACATTTTTACGTTTGGACGGAGCTTGGTGCGGTCGGCTTCGGGCAGGCCTAAAAAGAAATCCCAAGATTGGCGCTCGGCCTCGACCAAAGCCGGTTGCGGCGTCATCTCGAGCGATAGACGCCCGGGATTTTGTTTATCGATGCCGGGGCAGACTTTGACGCAAAGGGTGCAGCCGGTGCAATCTTCGGGCGCCACCTGGACCGTGTATTTGACGTCGCCAAATTCCTTGCCCTTATAATCCATCGATAGGAATTGCGCCGGCGCGCCGACCAGATTTTTAGGATCATAAGCTTTGACCCGGATCGCGGCGTGCGGGCAAACCAGCGCGCATTTATTGCACTGGATGCAAAGTTCGGGAATCCAGGTCGGTATATCCGGCGCCAGATTGCGTTTCTCCCACCGCGTCGTGCCCATCGGCCAGGTGCCATCGACGGGCAAGGCGCTCACCGGTAATAAGTCGCCCTTGCCGGCGAGCATCATGCCGGTCACCCGTTTGACGAAATCGGGGGCATGATCGGCCACCGGCGGCGGTATCTCGATCAAGGAGCCGGCCACTTTCGGCACCGGCATTTCTTCTAAATGATCGCGCGCCGCATCGACCGCGGCGAAGTTCATTTCAACAATTTTGCGCCCTTTTTCGCCGTAGGTTTTTTCAATCGCCGCCTTGATATGGGCGATTGCTTCATCTTTCGGCATGATGTCGGAAATGGCGAAAAAACAGGTTTGCATAACCGTGTTGATGCGCCGTCCCATGCCCGCTTCGGCGGCGACGCGGGCGGCATCGATGACATAGACCTTCAATTTCTTGTCGATGATTTCCTGCTGCACCGGACCCGGCAGATGATCCCAGGTGCCGTCCGCGCCATGGGGGGAATTCAACAAGAACGTTGCGCCGGTCATGGCGCGTTCCAGCACGTCCACCTTGCCGATGAAATTCCATTGGTGGCAGGCAACGAACTCGGCTTTCTGAATCAAATAGGTCGATTGGATCGGCGTCGGCGAAAAGCGTAAGTGAGAGGTGGTGGTCGATCCGGCTTTTTTGGAATCATAGACGAAATAGCCTTGCGCGAATTCACCGGTCGCTTCGGAAATGATCTTGATCGAATTTTTATTGGCGCCGACCGTGCCGTCGGACCCCAAGCCATAAAAAATGGCCCGTTTCAGATCGGACCGGTCCATTTCAAGCGACGTGTCTTCCGCCAAGGATAAATGCGTCACGTCGTCGATGATGCCGACGGTAAATTTCGGCTTGGATTTGTCCGCTTTCAACTCGTTGAAAATGGCGCTGACCATTTGCGGGGTGAATTCTTTGGACGACAGGCCATAGCGCCCGCCGATAATTTTTGGATCAAGGGCGGTGGTGCCGGCGGCCCGCGCCTGGGCCAAGGCCGTCACCACGTCTTGATAGAGCGGCTCGCCAAGGCTGCCATGTTCCTTGGTGCGGTCGAGAACGGCGATCGATTTGACGCTTGCCGGCAAGGCGTCGATGAAGTGGGACAGCGAGAAGGGGCGGAACAGGCGCACTTTCAAGACGCCGCATTTGGCGCCTTTGGCATTCAACATGGCGGCGGTTTCATCGGCCGCTTCGGAAGACGAGCCCATGGTGATGATGATCTGCTCGGCCTCGGCATGGCCGCAATAATCGAATAGATGATAGTGGCGGCCGGTGAGTTCGGCGAAGCGGTCCATTTCGCCTTGCAGGATATCTGGGCAATCGTCGTAATAGGGATTGCGCGCTTCCTGCATCTGAAAAAAAGTATCGGGGTTCTGCGATGATCCACGGATCACCGGGTTATCGGGGTTGAGCGCGCGCGCGCGGTGCGCCGCCACCAAATCCGGGTCCAGCATTTCGGCGAGTTCGCCGTCGCCAAGTTCGGTCAGCTTGTCGATCTGGTGCGATGTGCGGAAACCGTCAAAGAAATGAATGAACGGCACACGCGCTTTCAATGACGTGGCTTGGCCGAGGCAGGCGAGATCTTGGGCTTCCTGCGCATTGCCCGAACAGAGGAGGCCCATGCCGGTCTGGCGGACCGCCATGACGTCCGAATGATCGCCGAAAATGGAAAGGGCGTGGGTGGCGACCGTACGCGCCGAAACATGCATGCAAAAAGACGTCAACTCGCCGGCGATCTTATACAAATTGGGGATCATCAGCAGAAGGCCTTGCGACGCCGTAAATGTGGTCGAGAGCGCGCCGGTTTGCAGCGCCCCGTGGACCGTGCCGATGGCGCCCGCTTCGGACTGCATCTCAACCACATCGGGGATTTGGCCCCACAGGTTTTTGCGGCCCATGGTCGCCCATTCTTCGGCCAATTCACCCATCACCGCCGACGGCGTGATCGGGTAGATGGCGATGACTTCGTTCGAGCGATAGGCGACCGAAGCGACGGCCTCGTTTGCGTCCACGGTAATGATACGGCGTTCGACCATATTTTAAGTTCCCTACTTTAAGGTCCCTACTTTAAGTTTCCTACTTTAAGTTCCTTGCCCCGAATATTTACGTTGTATATTTTTTGTTTACCCAAAATTCTGCTGTATTTTTTTTATTTGTCCACAAATTTAGCATTTTTGCGTGCGGTCCTAAGATCAAGTCTCGGTGATGCGCGCCTGGTCGATGATTTCGATGATTTCGATGTTTTCGGCGGCGGGTTTACCGTCCATGCCGGGGACCAGATCGTAGCTGACTTTCTGGCCCGGTTTTAAGGTGTCGAGGCCGGCATCATTGATCGCGTTCTTATGCGCAAAGGCGATATCGGTGCCGTCGCTGGGCGCGATGAAGCCGTGCCCGGTCTTCGCATTGAACAATTTCACCGTTCCGGTCGCCATGCGCATTCTCGATGTTTCGTGGCGGTTTCTGGCAGTCTTGTCACATTTACAAAGTTTACAAATTCCGGGCGCCGGTTCATGTGTTTAGGGTATGTTCTTCCGCGCCCGCAACTCCAATTATGCTACGCCCGTTTAAATTTACGCACAAGGTGCCTTGCTCGCGGTGCCTTGCTCGCGCTGTGGTTTTAAGGGGGATGCTGCGGGCGCGGGGCCGGCCCGGATTATCAGATGGGGATTCGCCGCCCGCGCCTTCCGCCCGCCTCAATTGTCGCCGCCGTAACCCGGTGCAACCCTCAGAAATACCCTGAACGTCAGAAGAACATATCTCGAATTATCATTATAAAACAAATATTTATAAAAAGAACTTGCACTTGAGAACAAAATAGGTACATTCTTACTCCATTGCAACGCCACCAACCCTATGGAATAAGGAGCATCGAAAATGGGCGAACCTGCATTACGTCTCGTGGAAGCAAAAAGCATGGATAAATCGAAAGCCTTGGAAGCCGCGCTCGGCCAAATCGAACGGAATTTCGGCAAGGGCTCGATCATGAAAATGGGCGAACGACCGGCCTTCGATGGCGATGCCGTTTCGACCGGCTCCCTAGGGTTGGATATTGCGCTCGGTATCGGCGGTTTGCCGCGCGGGCGCGTCATTGAAATCTATGGCCCGGAAAGTTCCGGCAAGACGACTTTGGCGCTGCACGTGGTGGCCGAAGCCCAGAAAGCCGGCGGCACCTGCGCTTTTATTGACGCCGAACACGCCCTCGATCCGGGTTATGCGCTAAAATTGGGCGTCGATGTGGAAGAACTTTTGATCTCCCAGCCCGACGCCGGCGAACAGGCGCTTGAAATTGCCGATACCTTGGTGCGTTCCGGCGCCATCGACGTGTTGGTGATCGATAGTGTCGCCGCCCTGGTGCCGCGCGCCGAATTAGAAGGCGAAATGGGCGATCCCCATGTCGGCCTGCA
>JABMOP010000394.1 GCA_013204125.1 Rhodospirillales bacterium
GGTAAAAGTGGTCACAAAATTTTAGATGTCATGGTCGCCGGTGTCTCGATGGTGGTGACCCAGCGCTCGGAATTTCGGTCGGTTATCTCGAAACAGGGTGTCACCGGATTGATCGAAACGCTTCGATTACAAGTCAGTAAATTTTCCGCGCAAAAGAATTGATTATGAAAATTATAAAAATTTTGGGAATGAAACGGGCAGTCTTATTTGCAGAAGTCGAGGGAATGCAGGATAAGCAAAGCTTCACTACTGGTAATCTAGCGCGCCGCATCTTAGTGGTCGCCGCGCTCTTGGTGCCGATGTATCTCACCTTACCGACGGCGGCGATGGCCGGTTTCGATGATGGCTGGCAAGCCTACCAACGGGGCGATTTTGCGGGCGCCTTGAAAGAATGGCGCGCCCTTGCGGATGCCGGCGATAGGGGCGCTCAATTCAATATCGGCGTCATGTATGACGAAGGGCGGGGCGTCAAAGAAAGCCGCACCGAGGCGATTAAATGGTGGCAGAAAGCGGCCAGCCAAGGCCATCGGCAGGCACAGCATAATTTGGGTTTGGCGTATTTATTCGGCCGCGGAGTTTCAAAAAACTTCGCAACGGCGGTGACATATTTCGAACGCGCATCGAAACTAGGTTTAGCCAAGTCGCAATATAATTTAGGCAAGATGTACACGGTCGGCTTTGGCGTCAACCAAGATGACAAGGAAGCCTTTAAGTGGATTTTGATGGCGGCCAAGTCGGGCATTTTCCAGGCTCAATACAATATCGGGAAAATGTACCGCGACGGCCAAGGCGTCGAAAGTGATATCAAAGCGGCAGCGAAGTGGTTTTTGGCGGCGGCGATGCAAGGTTATGCAAAGGCGCAAAACCACATCGGCATCCGCCTTGCCCGCGGCGACGGAATTGCACGCGACGATGTCGAGGCATTGAAATGGCTGATCCTTGCCGAAAAGTCCGGGCACGGATTGGCGGCGCAAAACCGGCGCGATCTGGCATCGAAATTAACGGCTGGTCAACGCCAGGAAGCCCAGCGCCGGGCAAAACAGTTCCGGACCCACTAAGGCTGTTACCCAAAAAAGCTTTCCAAGTACCAGTCCATATCTTCATCGGTTAAAGGATAGCCGCCCCCGGCGCCGGCGTGCACCAATTGATCGGGCTTCAAACGGCCGACCTTGGATTGCATCTCTTCGGCAAAGGACATGGAAAGACCGGCGCGCCAAGCGAGCGCGGTGATAGCCTTGGCGCTTCCGGCACTCAACATTTTCGAAACGGTTTCATGGGTCAGGCCGGAAAGTTCTGCCAAGCCGTGACGGATATATGCGTGTTCGGCGCCGGCCACAGCCTGGCTCAATCTCTCTTCATCCAGAATTCCGGCCGCGGCGTCTTCTTTTACACGCTCCGACGCCGGTACATAATCGTCGTCACCTTCTACCAGATCGCCGCGCTCGATACGTTCGGGCACCGTTTTGCGTAATTCATCGACTACGGATTCCTGCTCGGTATTGCGCTTAACCAACGCTTCCATGAGCGCCGCGTTAACGAAGCTCGCGATCCGGAGAATGGTGCGCACAGGCAAATCGTCGCGAAACACCATCGCGCTATGCCAATCAGCGTGGTCCTTGGCTTTCTCTGAAATGTGATCGTAGGTTTGCTCAGAAATTTTGGCGACTTTATTTTCCAAAACGATACGCACCGCATCGGCATCGTCTTCGGCGACGATGACCTCGACCACGGGTTCGGTCAGATCGGGGCGGCGGGCGATGGCGCCGAGTGCCAGAGAATGCACGCCGCGGGCGACAATTTGCTTCAAATCCTGTTCGTTCAAAAGAGGCGAATATTCGAGCACCGGGACACTGACGATATCTTCCAAATCTTCGGCCAGATGTTGAATAATAGACTTCGGGATATTGGTGGCGCTTTTTAATTCCTCGGAAATAATGGCGCGGACCCGAGGCAGTTCATCGCGGGCAAGGATTTCCAGAACCTCGATCGCCATATCCACAAGCTGGCGGTTCTCGTCGCGCCCAAGTCCAGGAACCATGCGCCCGATTTTCCGGGCCAACTCGTAGCGGACTTGGGCATCTGTATCGCGGGCAAGAATACTGTCCGCCTGCAAAGGCGTGCCGACGTTTTGGGCGACTTCACGGCGCACTTCCGGGGCTTCGTCGGTGGCAAAGTAGTAAAGGATTTCGGGTTCCAAATCCTCATGCGCAGCAAGCTTGGTCCGCTCCTCGACGGTCCCCGTATCGGCAATGCCGCGCGCTTCTTCATAAGCCGGCTTTGTGCCAATCCCCGGCTTTTTACGCTTCTTTTTAACGATCTTTCCGAAAACCCAGTCCAGCATGGCTGATCCACCGATCTTTTCTGATACCCATATCGTTATAAGGATTAAATCATAACATGGCGATTATTGTAGCAAACCATCGCAATAAAGCGGCAACGATTACTTTGTATATTTGCGACCGATTATCAATGAAATGGCATGGTGATATTGTAGTGACGTTAGAATCGCGATACCTTGCCAGCCAACAATAACAAAAAGAATCAATTTCAATAC
>JABMOP010000395.1 GCA_013204125.1 Rhodospirillales bacterium
CCGGCGGCGCGGGCGGCGAGGGCGCAAATCAATTCGACGTTCAGACATTCTGTACGGCAGCCGAAACCGCCGCCGATCTTGGGCTTGATCATATGGATGCGGGATTTATCCATTTTCAAAATTTTGGCCAGCATCAGATGAACGTAGTAGGGCACCTGGGTCGAAGCATGCACCGTCATGGTGTCCCGCTCGGCATCATATTCGGCGATGGCGGCGTGGGGTTCGGACTGTACCTGGCAAACTTCGGCGCAATTATAGGTGCGCTCCATGACCAGATCGGCATCCTTCATACCGGCGTCCACATCGCCGAGATCAAAATCTACATCGCGTTCAATATTGCCGGGCCGGTGTTCGTGCAGATCGACGACGCCGTCGGCCATGGCTTCTTCGGATGTGAAATAGGCCGGCAATTCTTTGTATTTAAAATCTATCAAATCAATGGCGGCTTGCGCCGTTTCCACATCGACCGCGGCGACGCAGGCCACCGGCTCGCCCCGGTAGCGCACTTTGCCCCGCGCCAACGGGTATTCGAAACGGGCGATTGGCAAGATACCGTATGTTTCGTCGCAATCATCGCCGGTCAGGACTGCGGCAACGCCCGGAAGCGCGGCAGCCCTCGAAATATCAACTTCGATAATTTCCGCGTGGGCCACGGGGCTGCGAAAAATCCGCCCGACCAGGCAATCTTCGGGGATGAAGTCGGCCGAATACATCGCCTTGCCTGAAACTTTTTCGGGGCCATCCACCAAGGGCATTGGAATGCCGATGGATTTTACCGGCTTCGATATTTCGTTCATTGGGCGGCCTCCTTCTGGCCGATCTGTTCGGCGGCAAATTGTACGGCCTCAATGATTTTGATATAGCCGGTGCAGCGGCAAATGTTCGACGCCATACCGCGGCGAATCTCGTCTTCGCTGGGCGATGGGTTTTCGCGGAGGAGACTTTCCGCCGCCATAATCATACCCGGCGTGCAAAACCCGCATTGGGCGCCTAATTTTTCATGGAAGCCGCGCTGGATTGCCGATAGCCGTCCGCGTGTCGCCAAGCTCTCGATGGTTTCGACCGATTTTTCATGGCAACCCGCCGCCAGTGTCAGGCAGGCATGACGTGCTTCGCCATTGACCAAGACCGTGCAGCACCCGCATTCGCCGCCGTCGCAGCCGATTTTGGTGCCCGTCAGCCCCAGGGTTTCGCGCAAATAATCTATGAGGAGCAAGTTATGGGGAACGCTTTGTTCGCGTTCCTTCCCATTGACCGTGAGGCGGAGCAGAGTTTTGTTGGTTTCGGTTTTCATATTCCCGTCCATAGCGAAGTCCATTTGAAGGCCCGCGAAAATATTGTTTGGTATGCGAACAATATTTAGGATCATAAATCAATGTTATGATCGCCACAAGAATTTTCGGTGGCTTTGTCGGCCTCAAAATTGTATCCAAATAACCAGCCAGGAACGGAGGGCTGCTGCCATGAATAAAGACGAATTCCAATCCATAGTTGCCATCGTCACCGGCGCCATTAAGGGCCAGGCGCTGGACGAAGATTTGCGCGCCCGTCTCGGCGAAGATTTCCCAAGTGATGGGGATGTCATCAAGCGCATCCGCACCGCCTGCGATGCGGCGATCGAAGCGGGCTGGATGTGCGACCAGGAATATGGCGGCATCAAATTCGGCCGCGTTATCGAAGATGTGGACGGCTTTAGCGTTGATGTTGTGCGTATGAGCGATGTGGTCGGACCCCACCACAGCCATCCCAAGGGGGAAATCGATCTGGTTATGCCGCTTGAAGGGGACGCCGAATTTGATGGTAACGGCGAAGGCTGGGTCGTCTATGGCCCTGGCACGGCCCATAAACCGACCGTGTCCGGCGGCGCCGCGCTTGTCCTATACTTGTTACCGGATGGCGAAATCGAATTTTCGCGGAGCTAGGCAAGGCGCATGGCACTCGCGGGGACCGAATTTCTTAGCGGTATGTTGAGCGTCGTTGCCGTGGTTTTGCTCGCCGCCGGATTGTTTTTGATCTTTCTTGATTTGGGCCCGCCGGCGCCGGCGGATGGCTTGCGCGGAAGACTCTCCCGGGCTTGGGTCCAAATCGGGGGTTTGGGTTGGGCTAAATTGCCACCGGTTTTAATAAAACAATTGATTGGCGGAGTGGAGGGATATGTATCCATTTGGTTCACTCAATCGGAACAAAACACAGCATCGGGCGGCGTGTTCTTGGTCTTGGTTATTTTAATTATTCCGGTTGCCGCGCTCGCCAATGCATTATTGGGCGGATCACCCATATTGATTTGGGTGATTGCGCTCGCCTTTGCAGGCTATGCCGCCTTAACGATCTTGGGCGAGATCAGGCTTGCCGCCGGGGTTCGCTGGGTACTATCCGTTATCTTATTTAGTGTCATATTTTTCTTTGTCCCGGGGTATGTCTTCGTTTCGCTGACGGAGCGGGTATTGCATATGCCTATTGGGCACGCGTTGCTGGGTAGTTTTTTGATCGTCCCACTGCTTTATTTCGTAGCCCAGTTTAGCGTCCTCGTGAGTGCACTTGGCGCGCGCGATATGCCCGCTGGCGCCTTGAAAACAATATTGAACGACCATTACCCCAATTTCGCCGCAGCATTGCCGGTTGCTTATGTTTTGGTATTTGCGGCACTCCTCGCCGGTCATCTCTCGGCGGAAGAGACTGCCTTGCCGATGACTTGGCGGATGTTGCTGGTTGCTCTGGCTGGCGTCGGTGCGGCGACCAACGTGCCCATGGCGATGCTCAAGCAGGTGATTAGCAACCGGCCGACCAATGCTGCGCGCCTCGGTTGGTTGGGCGTCGGAATTGGGGCGATTGCACTCATTACATTGATTTTA
>JABMOP010000396.1 GCA_013204125.1 Rhodospirillales bacterium
CTGCTGTTGTTGACTTTGATCCAACACTTGTCCAACCGGCCTTGGTAGATGGTGCTTCATGAATACGGCTTATTTTCTTGCACATCAAGGATCGCTTGCCCCCGCATCGATCAGCGCTAAGGCGGTGTGGCTGCCAATATAGCCGGCGCCGCCGGTGATGAGCATTGGGTTTTTGTCCGGTGATGCCATGGTGGATCGGGTACTGTCTTAGAATTTCCGATCGCGGATCAGGCTTTCGTCCATACGCGATTGGCGCAGGAACTGCCCCATCAGATGCATTAGGGATTGATGCACGTCTTCGATAACGCCGTAATTATCACCGCCCACATGAAGATTGACCGTCGCCAACTGGGCGGTGCGGCCACCATCAAAGCCAGTCATGGAAATTACTTCGAGGCCGTTATCCTTAGCCCAACTGGCCGCCTGCACAACGTTTTCAGAATTGCCCGACGACGAAACCGTCATTAGGACATCGCCGGCGCTGGCCTGTAATTTCAATTGATGAACGAACACTTCGTCATAGGAGATATCGTTGGCGATGGCGGTGATTATTTCCACATTGGCGGCAAGCGATTGCACGCGCGGCAGTAAATCCGTGTCGGTTGCCAACAGCTTGCCGTGATCGCAAGCCAAATGGTTGGAGATGGAGGCGGAACCACCATTGCCGCAAACAAATAATGTGGCGCCGGCCTCGTAGGCTGTTTTAAGGACTTCCGCCGCATCAGCCAGTCTCGCTCGATCGACGCTGGCGGCCGCTTTGGAATATTCGTCGAAATAGGCATCCACATAGGCGCCTGCTTCGGAAAATTTGCAATCGGGAAATGTCATGGTGCCTATGTAGCCTAAAACGGGGCTACGGTTCAACGCCGCTTATCGTTTGGGCGCAGGCACAAATTGAAGAAGTACGCCGCCAATTATGAAAAACAACAAGATTGTTGCCATTCCCCAACGCTGGCTGCCGCTCATTACCGTCGCCAATCCAAATAGTAACGGGCCAAAAAATGCCGTTGCCTTTCCGGAAAATGCAAATAGACCGAACATTTCGGTTTGCAGTCCCGGCGGCGCCAAATGGGCCATCATCGACCGCGAAGCCGCCTGCACCGGCCCGACGAATACCCCCAAAAGCGAACCCCAAACCAAAAACATGATTGTGGTTTCGGTCATAAGCACGGCAGTGCTGAGGGCCGTCAGCCCGGCAAGGGAAATTATGATTGTGCGCTTAGGCCCGATCCAATCATCTACCCAGGCAAAAGCTGCAGCGCCAATGCCGGCCGTTACATTTATCGCAACGCCGAATTGAAGCACTTCCGCCGTTGTCATGCCGAAGGTTCCTTTGGCGTAAATACCGCCGACGGCGAAGAGCGTCACCAGACCGTCATTGTAAATGAGCCGGGCGAACAAAAACTGCGCGATATCCCGGTGTTGCCGGACCGAACGCAAGGTCGTAAATAATTGGCCAACACCTTGGTGGACCGCAATTTTCCAATTTACCTGCACCTGAGGCCTGTCCGGTGTCCACAAAAGCATCGGCAGGGAAAATATCGCGAACCAGGCTGCCACCAGCAAGGATGTTGCGCGCACCTGATCGAGCGACGATGTATCGAAGAACACCAATATGATGACCAGACAGGCAAGCCCGCCCATATACCCTAAACCCCAGGCCCAACCGGAGACCCGGCCGATCATGGATTTAGGGGCAAGATCAGGCAGCATCGAATTATAAAATACGATGCCGAGTTCGTACCCGACATTGGCCAGCACCACCATAACAAGCGCCGGTAAGACGAAAGCGGGATCGGGCGCCACGAACCATAATCCGGCGGTCAGAATAACCGATAGGGCTGTAAACGCGGCAATCCACGGTTTGCGCCGCCCGCCCTTATCGGCAATCGCGCCGAAAATTGGGCCTAAGATGGCGATTGCCGCCCCGGACGCCGAAATGGCAAAGCTCCATTTCGCCGCGCCGATGGCCGCATCTTCGGCAACGGCGGACACAAAATAGGTTGCGAAGACGAATGTGATGATGATCGTGGTAAAAGCCGAATTGCCCCAATCGTAGAAACACCACGCGGCAATTGCTTTCTTTGTCGGCACCGGGCTTAGCCGGCGGCGTTGGATATGGCGCTTAAATGACGGGAGGCCACTGCGAGCATGGAGAGGTCCACCTGTTCAAAATTTTCCAACTCGCTGAGCATTTGCTGTGTCTGTCCCATAAGCAAGGCATTGGACTTCATCCAGCTTTCCAAATTATTACCGGACCCGCCGCCGCCATTGACTACACGCAAAGTTATAACCTTTTGATGGCTATAAAGTTCCTCGATCATAGCGGCGGAGGCAAGTTTCTGCCAATGAGTATCGGCCGGCAATTTTTCGGCGCTATAACGCAGCCAGCCGAGGCCGAAGGCTTCGCCCACTTGGAAATATAGCTGTGCCACTTTTTCCAGGCTAATTTTGCCAGCTTTGGCGGTGCGGACAATATCGAACGACGAAATAAGCAATAAGACATAGGCAACCCTATGCGCCAGCGCCTCCGGCACCCCTTGGCGGGTATAGCGTTGAACACGGTAGTCAAGTCTTTCCAAGACTTCGTGCGGCGCAACATCGTTAATTATTTTTTCCAATCGTTCGATGCCCGGTTGGAACTCGGCAATGGTCTCGCCAATTTTAATGGGGTATCTGACGCTACGCAGAAGCCATAAAGTCGCCCGTTCGATCAGCTGGCTGATGTCTTGCAGAAGCGTCATCTGCATCTCGGCACCCACCTTATTGTCCAGGGCCTCAATATCCCGCCAGACGGATTCCAAATCAAACGCATCTCGGACAATGATGTAGGCGCGCGCAATGTCTTCGGGCTGCGCCCCCGATTTCTCCATCAGATTGGCAACGAAGGTATCGCCGACACTGTTAATCATGCTGTTGGTAACGGTCGTTGCGATAATTTCTCGGGCCAGCCGGTGCCTAAGTATTTCGCGCTGGTACTTTTTACGCAGCGGCGTTGGGAAGTATTCGATCAAATCCCGTTTCAACAATGGCTCGTCCGGCAAATCGGAATCTAAAATTTGGTCATACAGCCACATCTTGGCATAAGGCATCACGACAGCAATTTCGGGTCGGGTCAGGCCGGTTTTATTGCGCTCTCTTTCTTCCAGAGTCTCATCGTCCGGCAAAAATTCCACCGCCCGGTCGAGTTTTCCCAAACGTTCCAACATGCGAACAAACCGGACCTGAAGATCGAGCACTACCGTCGCCCGTGAACGAGTTAGGCTGATAGCTTGGGTTTGCAGATAATTATCGCGGAGAACCAGTTTGCCGACTTCGTCGGTCATGCTACCCAGCAATTTATTGCGTTGAGCGATCGTCAATTTTTTCTTGGCAACAACCGAGTCCAACAAAATCTTGATATTTACTTCATGATCCGAGCAGTCGACGCCGGCGGAATTGTCCACCGAGTCCGCGTTCAGGCGTCCGCCGCCAAGGGCAAATTCGATACGCCCTCGTTGGGTCACGCCAAGATTGGCGCCCTCGCCGATCACCTGGCAATTCAAATTCTTGCCATTCACCCTTAGCCCATCATTGGCCCGATCATCAGCATCGGCATGCGATTCCATTGACGACTTAATGTAAGTTCCGATGCCGCCAAACCAGAGAAGCTCGATCTCGGACGTGAGTAATATTTGGATTAGCTCGTTCGGCGTCACCTGGGACTTGGAAATGCCGAAACATGTTCTGGCGGTCGGGGAAAGAGTGATGGATTTGGCGCTACGATCAAAAATGCCGCCGCCTTTGGATATGAGCTTGGTGTTGTAATCGTCCCAGCCCGAACGCGGCAATGCAAACAAGCGCTTGCGTTCGGCCAGGCTTTTTGCCGGATCGGGATCGGGATCGATGAATATATGACGGTGGTTAAAGGCCGCCAGCAGCTTGATGTGCTTCGATAACAGCATACCGTTGCCAAACACATCGCCGGACATGTCGCC
>JABMOP010000397.1 GCA_013204125.1 Rhodospirillales bacterium
CTGACGAAACTTGCGACGCGCGCCGCTCAATCGTTCAAATAGGAATTAATCGTATCCAAAACGTGAGGAACATTTATCGGCTTGGTTACCGGCGTTCGTGAACAACTGTCGATAGCGGTCGTCCAGTAGCTGGATTTCGTCTGAAATGTTCCTGGCGATTCCTTCGATGCCGGCAAGCTCACCGGCTTCATCGAAAACAAATTTGGAACTTGTTGAGACCCAGACTGAGCTCCCATCTTTGTGTCGCAATTCGCCATGGTACCCGGAGATTTGACCGCCCGAAGTTTGGAGCGCGGCCAAGAATTTTTCCCGTCCATCGGGGTGTGCATAGTAATTGGCAAGCTCCTGTCCGATTGCTTCCTTTGCCGTGTAACCCAGTAATCGTTCGACGGACTTGGATACAAACAGGATCTTTCCCGACGAGTCGGTGCGATAATAGACATCGGTCATATCGTCGAAAAACGACATGAGCCCATCCAAAGGTCTAAATTTTTGCTGTTGAGGCAATGCCCAAGCACTCCCACAAAGTTCCCATTATATTTTATTAGTCGTATATATATTGGGTTTCGGCGCGAGAAAGCAAAGGTCGGATCATACCTATCTACATTTAGTTTAAGAAATATTCCAAGAACACCTTATAGAATGTAAATAGATATATTAACGCCATAATGCAGGCGGGGGTTTTGGCCCCACAGCTTGAGCAGAATTGGAGTTAATATCCGCCTTACCGCCGAAAGCGGACGCACCCGAGCCGCTCGCAGCGCTTCAAGCCGCAGCGGCGAAGGCGTCCAGGACTTCTTTTTCGTAAGTCAGCAATTTTTGGACGCTGGCGCGGCCCAGCATTCTCTCGAAATGGGCGCTGCAATTTTTAAATTCGGAGAGATCGAACCCGAACTGGGTTGCGCGGCGGCAGCACCAGAAAAAATGCGCGTCCGGCGAGGTGAAATGATCGAAGAAATATTCCCGCCCGGCCAGCATATTGTCGGCGATGCCAAAGGCTTCCGACAAATTCTCTTTCGCCAATCTGACTACGCTTTCAGAAGCGTCCGGCACATCGCAGACCTTGGGCGGCGAATTAATCCGGCTGAGATAGGGGTGGATACCCGCAGAACACCAAGAATGCAGCGAGATCGCTTGCAGCTCTTGCCAGGGATCAGATGGCAGGAGCTTGGCGTCTGGGAAATTGCGCGCGATCCACATCTGGATCGCCGTGCTCTCGGTAAGGGTCTGTCCGTCAACTATCAGCAGCGGCACTTTGTGCTTGGGGTTGATCTTCATATACTCCACCGACCTGGTTTGTCGTGTGCGCATATCGAGAGGCCGCACTTCGAAATCGGCATTCGCTTCGGTGAGCGTGATGTAAGGTGCGAGGGAACAGGTAATCGGCGCGTAATAGAGAATAATTTCCATTGTTGGCTCCTATCGGTTCTAGCTTTCCGGCTCCAGATGGCGGAGTTTTGGCGCCACCTCTTCCATAAACCGGGTCATTGAACGGGCCCGTTTTTCAGCGGTGGCCCAGTTTTTTCCGGTGACGATCAAAAATGTGCCGAAGCCGCCGGAAGCATCATAAAAATCTTGGATTTGATCGGCGATCCGGTCCGGCTCGCCCAAGTAATAGAAACCCGCATCGACAAGCGCTTCAATCGCATGTTCGTTGTTCGGCACGTCGACATTGAATAGGTCTTTGAGCACCTTAAGAAAGCCGCGTTCAGCCTGGACGCTGATTTCGTAGGTGACGGCCGGCCGCATATCTTCCAATGCTTCTTCATAACTATCTGCAATATAGACGACCCTGGACGTGGTGATGTTCTGTCGCGCCCCGGCAATTCCGGCATCGAGCGCATATTGCACATATTTATCGGATTTCGATCGCACCCGCTCTGCATCTTCGAGGAACGCCGACAACATGATATAGCCGCGTTCGGCAGATATCTTGATCATAGATTCCGTATCCGTCGCGGTCGCCATCGGCATGTGCGGCGCCGATAAGGGTTTGGGCAGGGCAACCACGCCTTTGCCTTTCCAATGGGCGCCGTCCCAGTCGAAAATTTCATCACTGGTCCAGCATTTGAGAATGAATTCGAGCGATTCTTGGAGCCGTGCGTGGCGGTCGTCAAAGGACAGGCCGCGCTCTTCGCAAAATAGCGGCGATGGGAAGCCTGTGCCAAAGCCAAATATAAATCGGCCTTGCCCGAGAAGATGTTCGACCGCCGCCGCCTGCACCGCGACATCAAGGGGATGGTGGAGATGAAGCAGTTTGATCGCCGCACCCATGCGGATTTGGCTGGTCAGTCCGGCCGCCTTGCACATCATCAGCTCCGGCATGGGACTGGTATCGACCCGGTTTATATAAGGCGGCTCGCCATGATGTTCGCTGATATAGCAATCTCGAAAACCCAGCTTATCGGCCAACACTATTTCCCGGATGTCTTCTTCGTAAGTTTCGGCGGCGCTGGTATGCGGGCGAAAGCCGTTTGAAAATATTCCGAAATGCATGGGTAATTAACTCCGAAGATTGACGGGCAGTTTAGCGCATTTACTTCGCTATGCGCGCATGTAAATACCGGATCGGGTCCGAGGTATGTCTAGTCGTTACCGTAATCGTGATCCGGATAATTGGCCTCGCCCAATTTCCAGTATCCGCGGGTATGTAAGCGTGATGGCTCTGCACTGCACTCTTTCAATAAATGGTCCCGAATTCTGCGCATTGTCGCCGACTCGCATGCGATCCACCAATGACGCGTTTCATGGGCTGCGGCGATCTCTTGAACGGCGCGTTCCAGCAGAACGCCTTGGCGCACACCTTCTTCGGCGCGATGTAGCCAGGTCGGCGAACAATTAATTATTGGGCTAAGGTCCCGTTCATCTTTCTGATCGGTTACTTCGCACAATATTTCCACCTGACGGCCATCGGGAAGCGCTTCCAAAATCATCCCAGCGGCAGGCATAGAGGTCTCATCGGCCACCAGCACAAGGTTCTTTATATCTTCAGGAATATCGTAGCCGCCACATGGCCCGCCAATAAACATCGGGTCTCCGGGCTTTGCTGTTTGCGCCCAGTTTGAAGCTAGCCCTTCTCCGTGATGCACAAACTCAACCTCAAGCTCGCAGGCGTCGCGGTCATACCGGCGCGGTGTATAGGTGCGTGAGGGTGGCCGAGGTGTTTCATCCTTGGGGTCGTCTGGATTCCAGGTGACGCCGTCCGGTAAGAACAGCAATTTGATATGGCCCCCCGGTTTGGGCGGGCCGAAATCGGCCAGTCGATCCCCTCGGAACGTTACCGAGGTTAATCGCTCCGTTAATCGCTCGGCGCGGGCTACATTTACCAAGCGAGGCGGCGGGCGTTTTCGCTTTGGGGGGCCATTATTTGGAGCAGTTAAGTCAGCCATGTTTTCTATGTTCCACAAATTCACCATTGATCTAAAGCTTTATTAACAGGCCGCCGCAATGCCTTCGCGAGCGGCATCTCAAGAGAGCCTAGCCGCTTTCCATAGCTTATATTTTTCGCGGCAGCAATTGAAGCAGGGGCGGTAGCCGGCTTTGATGGCGGTTTTCTCGTCGCGAAAAAAGACCCGTTGTTTGACGTAATGCCCCTTGGCGATCCATTGCGCGGCGCCCGGGCAATCCAGCGTTCCATATATTTTATTTCCCCGGTGGCCACCCAATTTGCCCTTGGTTTTACTTTCATACGGTTTGCCGTCGGCGTCGATCAGGGTGTAGCTGGATGTGCTCATCGCCGCCCGCCGGCCAATTTTTCGGCTTCGGGAAGGGCGCGCAGGCGCAGCATGGCGACAACACCAAGCGCCGGGCCGATGGCAAGGGTCATAAAGGCGTAGCGCCAGCCGACCAGATCGACGGCCACCGGGATCAAGTGGATGGTCGCCAGGGTCAGCAAAAACCCCATCGACGTCTGCAAGGTCAGCATGGTGCCGATCAGGCCGGGCGGCGATAGCTCGGCGACGCTGGCCGAAAACTGGGCCGAGTCTGCGACAATGGTGATGCCCCAGACGATTGAAAGGGCGACCAAGGCCCAAGGCGGGCCGCCGAACAGAAATCCCACAAAAATTGCGCATGCGCCGCTGATCGCCATGGCAATCGACGTCAAAGCCGTGCGCCCGATGCGATCGGCCAAATAGCCGCCGACAACGCAGCCGACCGCGCCCGCGCCGATGACGGCAAAGGCCGCCGCCGCCGCCCATTCACCGACATTGGGTGATTTCATGGATATGCGGAAGCTGGCGTCGAAAAAAACGCCGATCCACGCCCACATGGCATAAAGCTCCCACATATGGCCGAGATATCCGAAATTGGCCAGCCGTACCGCGCGGCCTTTTAATCCATTGAGCGCATGCATCGGATCGAACGGCGGGGCAGGCGCCATGCCCGGCCCGGCCCGGCTGAACAAAATGATAATTGCGGCGGCGACTGCGCTTAAGGATGCGATGGAAAGGGTCCAGCGCCAATCGGCGCCGCCCAAGGCATTAAACAAATGCGGCGATGCGGAGCCAAGCGTGAGCGCGCCGACCAACATGCCGACCATCAACCCCATATCGCCCTTGGCCCAAGACGCCGCCATTTTCATGCCGACCGGGTAAACGGCGGCCATGCACATACCGGTGAGAAATCGCAAACCAATGGCGGCGTCAGCGTTCGGGCCGACCCATAAAATAGCGGCGTTGGCGGCGGCCGCGGCGAGGCTTGCGCCGGCGAATAGATATCTTGGCTCCAACCGGTCGGCGAGGGTGAGCCCGGCGCTGATAAGCGTGCCGAAAACAAACCCCAATTGCACGGCGCTGGTGAACAGCGATGCGGTATCGGCATCAATGACGCCCGATTGGCGTAACGCGGGAATGGCGGCGGTTGCCGAAAACCAAAGCGACATGGCGGCAACCTCGGCAATGACAATCAGAGTGATCGAAAGGCTGCGGTTATTGCCTGTCATGTCTGGGTTTCGCTTTAAGGCCAGGTCCAGCCCGCGATTTTGGCGAGCCAGTCCGGCAGGTCGAAATATTGCAGCACGATATCGCTGGACAGCGATAAAGACACCGCGCCGATGAACGAGAGAAAAATTCCAACGATCACATAGCGGTCGAAACTTTCGTGCTGGCGATTGAAAAAATATCCGAAAATCATACGGAACATCAGCGACAGGCTTTGCAGCGGCTGAACAATGGTGACCGGCGCAATGCCCAAGGCCAAGTAGCGGAACAATTGAGAGAACGATACGCCGACGCCCGAAAATAGGAACCATTTCGCCGTCGTCCCATTGAGCTGCTTCACCTGGGACAGCTGGCTCGGGATGAAAAGCACAAAACCCATAATCGCGCTCGCCGCGACGTAGGAAACAAAGCCGCCGAGGAAGCTTAAATTGGTGCCGTCCAGCCCGGCGCGCACGAAAACCGCGGAAGAGCCGAAGCCGAGCGAGGCCAAAAACGCATACAGATAGCCCTTGGCCATTTGCGGCTTGAACGCGGATGCGTTGGCGCCCGTTTCGGCGGGCTTATCTTCCAGCGCCTCCTTGGCTTTCGCCTTGGCGCGCTGACGCAGGATATAGGCCGGTGCCGATACGATCAGCAATATGCCGATCACTTTTAAAGGCGTCAGGGTTTCGCCGAGGAAAATCACGGCCAGCGTCAGCGCCAGCAAAAGCTGAAATTGCTGGACCGGGCCGGCAAGGTTCGATCCGACCGCGCCCAGCGACAGGATATTGAAATACCGGCCCCAGGCAAAATGCATAAACCCGGCCATCGATAAAAGTCCGATGTTTAAATATGTCAGCTTGGAAAACTGGTCCCATTCGCCGACCGCCGTGGCGCCGATTGTGAATATCAAAATGCCGAGCGGCATCGAGATGACCAGCCCTTGGATGGCGGTGCCCGAAATGATGGCGCGCCGGGCGCTGGCGTTATTAAAACCAAAGCAGGCGGCAGCAAGAATTCCGTAGACAACGCCGAGCATGAGGCCTCCAGATATTTTTAAAGGGGGTAGACCAGCAATATATCGATGCGCCGGGATTCCAAAATGACGCGGCGCATCGCCAAAAGGGGTTTGCCGCCATCCAGTGTGATCTTGTCGAGATATTTGCCAACGACGAATATATCGGTGGTGCCGTCCTGCAGGGTGCGGATCACTTGGAAATTTGTGCGCCCGGCGATTTCTCCGCCCGCGCTTAATGTTAGCTGGGTCCGGCCGAGGATATGGCAATAGGTATGCGGCTCGAAAATATTGGCGGTTTCCATGGCGACAATGCGGTCGCTCATCATGCCGCGCCCTTCGCAAAGGAGAATGCCCATTTGCAGTCCGGCATCGAAACTTTCGCGGGTGATGATTTGATAGAGCCCGTCTTCGGTGAAGAATTCCGGCCAAGAATTTAATTCGCCATCGTCGATGGCGTGAGCATAGTCGTTCAGGAAATCTTCGATCAACGACCGCCGGCTTGCATCGATCCTCATGGCGGCGCTCAATCGAACCCCATAATGCCGCGGTAGCCGGTCCAAAACCCCCGGATCGCAACTTCGGTGGCGCGCGATGCATCGCTCGACTCGACGTCGCGTCCGCCCATTTCGATGAAAGCTTCACTATCCAAATCGCCGCGCGTGCCGCGTTGGACAAATTCGTTGATGCAGCCGTCTTCCAGGGAAACCAGCCCGGCCGCGCCGGTCAAATTACCCTGCATGATGCGCATGCGCGTCTGTTCCTCGGTGTCGTCTTCATAGCCCAGATACATCCAGAACAATTCGGTCTTATCAACGCCGCGCAACTGGAAGAAGCGGACGCAGAGGGAATTTAGGGTGAAATGAACGGCCAAATTGGGGAAGAAAGCCTGGATCGAATGGGTGATGCCGTCGTCGAATTCATCCCACGCATCCAGCAAATGCGGCCCCTTCAATTCGGAGTTATATTGCGCCGAATGGACCTCGGCGGAGTTATATTCCGCCGCCTCGTCTAATGTTGCGCGCTTGGCGTAGCTGATATGGTGCCATTTATCGGGGCCCATGATAATGCCGCCATCCATATCCAGCCGATTGATTTTCATCGACGTGTAGAAGGTGTGCAGCAATGTGGCGTGATAAGAATCCCGCAAATTTTCGGCGTAGAGCTTCCAATTATTGTGGATGATCTGGCTATGCATCCCGAGCAGCTTGACCGGCTTTGCGAAACAGCGGCGCAGGTAATCGGCCATGTTCTTGCCGATGAAATCTTCGACGCTGGGTGTTTCGTCTGAAAACGTGCCGAACACCAGGCCGCAGAAAATTTCAATCCGCACCGGATCCAACCGATGGGCGCCGATCTCGAAATCATCGGGCATGCCGCCTTTGCCGTTGAGGCCTTTTTGGAAGGCGAGGCCTTTTAATTGGCCGTTCATGCCATAGACCCAGGAATGGTAAACGCAGGTCATTTGTTTTGCGTTGCCGCGTTCCTTGATACAGACCAGCGCGCCTTTATGGGCGCAGCGGTTGACCATCGCATGCACATCGCCGTTTTCATCGCGGGTGACGATAATCGGGATTTCGCCGATGGTGGCGAGCTTGAAATCGCCGGGATTAGGGATTTCGATTTCCAGGCAGAGATAATTCCAGACCGGGCCCCGGAATATTTTTTTCTGTTCCAGCGCGTAGATTTCCGGGTCCGAAAACAAGCGGAACGGGATGCGCGTGACGCCTTCTTCCGGCCAGTGCAGCGGCTCATTCAAATCGGGGGAATGTTGCGTATCCATGCGTTGCGTGCCTCAAGCGGTCTTTTTGTTGTCACTACCGGGCGATGGTCCAGAAGATACGGCCCTAAATCACCAGACAAAAGGGAAATCTCATTTATAGCGGATTTTGAAGACCAGAATATTCACCGCGAGGAAGAGCGTGACGCCGTTTGCAATTAACAACGGCAAATCCCCAATCAGGAAACCATAGACCAGCCACAGGACTATTCCGACGCACAAAGCCAAGAAGGTTAGAAGCGATATATCTGCGGTCGAGCGCGTCCGCCAAACCTTAACGACCTGCGGAACGAATGCCAGCGTGGTGAGCCCGCCGGCTAAAAAGCCCAATATCGAAACCCAGTCCATCAAATGTATTCTTCCAACCTAACCGCCGCGTCATCTGACGGATTTGGTCTATCGGTCTATAATCATCCTATAGCTTAAGTTATAGGATAAGGCGGGGGCATTTGAAATTGGTTAGGCGTAATGATTAGTCATGAGCCATCAAATATTAGCGGTCGAAGACGGTTTTGGGCCATGGCTGGATAATGAAGTCAAAATGCGATCCTAGCCCAAGGTCGAATGGTGGATCAACAAATCGAACTTGGATAGGGCCGGCTATGTCGCGCGGCAGTACAAAGGCAATTGGTCGCGTATATTCTAAAAATGGAAATACGTGTTTCGATTATTCGCTGCCTTGCCGGAAGGGCCTACGAAGCCAAATTGAAGAATTCCGGCAAATAATTTGTTGGGCCCAACGCAATCCGAGGCCAAATCGCCTTAATTCGAGCCATTTCTTCCCTCATTTGATGTATGACAAGGCGCCTCTTTCCCTCGTTTGTCACAATCTGCCATTCACCTTTCAATGGCAACGGAAGAGGGGATATGCAATTTCAGGCTTTGGGGTGTTCTGGCAGTATCGGAAACGGCCATAACACCACGTCGTTTCTTATCGACGACGATATTCTAATTGATGCGGGGAGCGGTCTCGGCACCTTGTCGCTGGACGCTATGTGCAAAATTGACCATGTTTTTCTGAGCCACTCTCATATTGATCACGTCGCATTGCTGCCGCTGCTCGCGGACGCGACTCTGAGCCTCCGCAGCAAGCCGATTGTCGTACATGCCACGAAACCGACACTGGATAGCCTGTCCGATCATGTTTTTAACTGGGAGGTTTATCCTGATTTCCGGGAAATCATCTCGGACGGGCATCCCGCGGTAAATTTTTCGGTTATCGAGCCTAATAAACCCGTCTCGATTGGTGGGCGGCATCTCACGGGCATCCCGGTTGAGCATACGGTCCCGACGGTCGCCTATCATTTGGCCGGCGGCGACGGCAGCCTCGTCGTTGCTACCGATATGACAATCAGCGATAAATTTTGGCCGGTCGTCAACGCCATCGACGATCTGCGCTATTTGTTGATCGAATCGGCATTCCAAGAGGCCCGGTTGGGTCTGTGTCAAGATTCCGGGCATCTTTGCCCATCGATGCTTCGATCCGAACTTCTAAAGTTGGAACGCCCGGCAGAGATTTTCGTTGTGCACATGAAATCGTCGGCGGAAGATAACATACGGCGCGAAATTGCGGCGCTCGATATCATTTATGAAATCCGTTTTCTTGCCGACGGGGATATTCTGGCTCTATAAAAAAACGCCGGCTAACCTTTCGCTGTGCTTTGTTGATTTTCTTGCCGCCGCACCTGATCGGCCGCTTCAAGTGCCGATTTTATCGCCGGACAAGTATCACAA
>JABMOP010000398.1 GCA_013204125.1 Rhodospirillales bacterium
GCAAGCGCGTCCAATTCTTCAAATTCGACCGGCGTCACATAGCGATCAATCGGGGCGTGTTTGAGGGTCGGCTGTAAATACTGGCCGATGGTGATGAAATCCACGTCCGAGGCCCTTAAATCGTCCATTAACGCCGCTATTTCGTCCATTTTTTCGCCCAAACCGACCATAATGCCGGATTTGGTGAAGATTTCCCCATCTAAATGCTTAGCCCGCGCCAAAAGATCAAGCGAATGGTCATAACGCGCGCCCGGCCTGATTTCCGGATAAAGCCTGAGGACGGTTTCCAGATTATGGTTGAAAACGTCCGGCTTGGCGGCGATGACGGTTTCCAAGGCGCCCGGTTTACCCCGGAAATCAGGGGTTAAGACCTCGACCGTGGTGCCGGGTGATTTTTCGTGCACCTGGGCGATCGAAGCCGCGAACTGCGCTGCCCCGCCGTCTTCTAAGTCATCCCGGTCGACCGAGGTAATAACCATGTGTTTCAGCCCGGCTTTGACCGCCATAATGCCGACATTTTCAGGCTCCAACGGGTTCACCGGGCCGGGCTTGCCGGTCGCCACATTGCAAAAAGCGCAGGCGCGGGTGCAAATTTCGCCCAAAATCATCACCGTCGCGTGTTTTTGCGCCCAACATTCGCCGATATTCGGGCAGGCCGCTTCTTCGCACACCGTGGTCAGATCCAATTCACGCATCAGGGCCCGCGTTTCGCCATAAACCGGCGAAGTCGGCGCCTTCACCCTAATCCAAGACGGTTTACGCGGGCTCGGCTGATCCGGCTTGTTGCGCTTTTCTGGATGGCGGAAGTTGTTCATTTAACTTTCCAGCGCGATGAAAACCAATCCAACGGCTTCCACCTGAAATGCGTTCCGCCATCGATGCCCTTGAAATGGTCCAGCAGCATCCAAATCACCAAACCAGCAAAAAATACCCAGACTAAAATCCACAGCATATCGACGCCACTGGGATCAATCCAACGCGGCAGTCCATACCAACCAACGACAGCGACGATTGCAGCGCAAATAAGCAGAAAGGTTAGGAATTTATCGGGTTTCTTTGCCATCCGAGCCTCTTCAGAAATGGATCACGCGGCCATAGGCATCCAAGACCGCTTCGTGCATCATTTCTGATAATGTGGGATGGGGGAAGACCGTGTGCATTAACTCGGCTTCCGTCGTCTCCAAGGTTTTGGCGATTGTGTAACCCTGGATCAATTCGGTGACTTCGGCGCCGATCATATGGGCGCCCAATAATTCACCGGTTTTGGCGTCGAACACGGTTTTGACCAAGCCTTCGTCTTCGCCAAGGGCGATGGCCTTGCCGTTGCCGGCGAAAGGAAAGCGGCCGACGCGCACTTCATGACCGGCTTCTATCGCCGCCGCTTCGGTCATGCCGACGCTGGCCACCTGTGGATGGCAATAGGTGCAGCCTGGAATGCCGCTGGTGTCGAGCGGATGCACCCCGGCGACGCCGGCAATTTTTTCGACGCAGATGATGCCTTCGTGGCTGGCTTTATGGGCGAGCCAGGGCGGGCCGACGACATCGCCGATGGCATAGATGCCTTTCTCGCCGGTCTGGCACCATTGGTCTATTTGGATGTGGGATTTATCCACCTTTACGCCCGTCCCATCGAGACCCAACCCTTCGACATTGCCGACGATGCCGACCGCCAGGATGACCCGGCCGATGGTGATCTCGCTTGATTTGCCGGCCGCTTCGATGGTCGCCGTGACACTGTCCTTTTTCTTGTCCAGTTTGGTGACGGTCGCCGAGGTCATAATCTTCATGCCGTCTTTTTCGAAGGCTTTGAGGGCGAAGGCGGATATGTCGGCATCTTCGACCGGCAAAACCCTATCCATCACTTCAACCACGGTCACGTCGACGCCGAGGGTGTGATAGAAGCTGGCAAATTCGATGCCGATAGCGCCCGAGCCGACCACCAGAAGCGATTTTGGCAGGGCGTCCGGCACCATCGCTTCTTTATAGGTCCAGATCAGTTTGCCGTCCGGCGCCAGCCCCGGCAATTCGCGGGCGCGGGCGCCGGTCGCCAAAATGATATGCGGCGCGGATAATTCGGCGACGGCTTTGCCGTCCTTGGTGATCGCCAACTTACCCTTGCCCGCCAATGTGCCGATCCCGTCGAACACCGTGACTTTGTTTTTCTTTAAAAGATGCGCGACACCGGCGGAGAGGCGCGCCGCCACTTTGCGCGAGCGCTCCACAATCTTTTTGATATCGAAGGAAACCCCTTCGACATTAATGCCGAATTCATCGGCGTGTTTGATGTTGCGGTAAACTTCGGCGGTGCGTAAGAGCGCCTTGGTTGGAATGCAGCCCCAGTTGAGGCAGATGCCGCCCAAATGTTCGCGCTCCACCAAGGCCGCCTTCAGGCCCAATTGCGCGGCGCGAATGGCGGTGACATAGCCGCCCGGCCCACCGCCGACAACGATCACATCGAATTGGGTTTCAGCCATTATTATTAGCCTATAGCAGCATGGTCAGCGGATCTTCGATCAGCGCTTTGAAGGCGGCCAGAAATTGCGCGCCGAGGGCGCCGTCGACGGTGCGGTGATCGGTCGATAGGGTGCAACTCATCACTGTTGCGATGCTGAGCGCGCCGTCTTTGACAATCGGTCGTTGTTCGCCGGCGCCGACCGCCAGGATGCAAGATTGCGGCGGATTGATGATGGCGGAAAATTCCTTCACCCCATACATGCCGAGGTTCGAGATGGTGAACCCGCCGCCTTGATATTCTTCAGGGGTCAATTTTCCGTCCCGCCCACGCGCCGCGAGGTCTTTAATTTCGTTTGAAATTTCGGCCATTCGTTTTTGATCGGCATTACGGATGATCGGCGTGATGAGCCCGCCTGGGGTGGCGACGGCGACGGCAACATCGACATCACGATATTGGCGGGTCGCGTCTTCCATCCAGCTGACATTAACTTCCGGCACCCGTTGCATGGCGAGCGCCACGGCGCGGATGACGAAATCATTGACCGAAATTTTATAGGCGCCGTCGCCTTCCGGCGTGCGCCCGTTCAGTTCCTTCCTGATATTCAAAAGCGCATCGATGGCGCAGTCGACGGTGAGGAAAAAATGCGGGATATCGCGCGATGATTGGGTCAGGCGTTCGGCAATGACGCGGCGCATATTGGTGTGCGGGGTATCGGTATAGGCGCCTCCTCCGGCGACCGGTACCGGAACGGGGGGTGCGGCGCGCGTCGCCGGAACGCCGGCAACCGGTGCCGGCTGAACCTTCGGCGCGCCGCCGGCCAACGCGGCTTCGACATCGCTTTTAACAATGCGCCCATGGGGTCCGGACCCGGCAATTCCGGCGATATCGACCCCGGCATCGGTGGCTATGCGCCGCGCCAGAGGGCTCGCCATGATGCGAGCGCCGCCGCTGGAAACGGGCGCTGCGGCTTGGGCCTGAGGCGCAGAATCCGGTCCTGCCGCCGGCTGGGCTGCGGGCTGCGGTTTGGGTTGAGGCTTAGGTAGTATGGCTGCGACATCATCCGCCGCCGATGCATCGTCGCCGTCTTCCAGCAATATCGCGATCGGTGTATTGACGGCAACGCCTTCGGTGCCTTCGGCGACCATGATCTTGCCGAGGATGCCGTCGTCGATGGATTCCATCTCCATCGTCGCCTTGTCGGTTTCAATTTCGGCCAAGACATCGCCGGAGGCGACAGTATCGCCTTCGCTTTTTAACCAGCGCGCCAACGTCCCTTCGGTCATGGTCGGCGACAGGGCGGGCA
>JABMOP010000399.1 GCA_013204125.1 Rhodospirillales bacterium
ATCCAAGGCCCGGTACACCGTCGGCGGCGCGGCGGCGCCGTGTTCGCGTTTCAATTGACCGAGAAGTGCATAAGCCCCAACCGGTCGATGGTTTTGCCAGACCAGTTCGAGGACGCGGCGGCGAAGCGCGGTCAGGCGAACACCTTCTGTCCCACACACTTGTTCAGCATTGCGCAGGGCGTCTTCGACACAAAGGTCATGGTCATGCGCTTTTGTCCAAGCGCTGCCCAATTTCACAACAGATTGCGGCATTGTTGCGGTTCATCCCGGCAGAGTGGTTGAAATGCGATTTGTTATGTTATAACTTTATTCATAATGATATAGTATAACAAGATTAATTCTAGCCCCTTAAAAATAAAATGAATTTTTCAAAATTTTCACTCGTTACGGTCTTGGCTATCTCTGCTTTTTGGCCGACGCCGCTCCCGGCAAAACCCTTGCCTGCCCCCCAAGTCGTGGCCAGCATCCTCCCCATCCATTCATTGATTGCCGGCGTCATGCGCGGCGTCGGAAAGCCTCAATTGTTGATAAAGGGCGGCGCGTCGCCGCACGCCTATTCCCTGCGCCCGTCCGATGCCCGCCTGCTTAGCAAAGCCGATGCTATATTCTGGATTGGCGGCGGCATGGAGAGGTATTTGGCAAAACCGATTACTGCGCGCAAAGGCGCTGCGCGTATTGTCGAGCTATCCAGGGCTATAGAGATCGACCTTATAAAAGCTTCCGGCGGTCGTGAGGCAGATCTCCATCTCTGGCTGGACCCGCATAATGCCCAGGTAATTATTCGGACAGCGGTATCGACTTTAAGAGCAATCGACCCTCAAAATGCGTCTCGCTACCAAGCAAATGGAGACTCCATGATTGACAGGGTCGCCCAATTAGACACGGAAATTAAGGCGAATTTGGCAGCGACAGAACTTGGCCCCTTCGTCGTCTTTCACGACGCCTATGGTTATTTCGAACGGCGCTATGGTCTACGCCATTTGGCTGCGGTTACCATAAATCCCGACCGGGTACCGGGCGCCAGGGGAATTTCGGAATTGCGCCGGCGCATTAAAACGGTGGGCGCTGTCTGCATATTCACCGAGCCTCAATTCAAGCCGTCGATCTTAAATGCCGTCGCCGATGGCTTAAACATAAAACGTGGCGTCCTTGATCCAATGGGCGCTGATATCACGCCGGGCATCGGCGCATATTTTACTTTGCTTAAGGATATAGCCAACGCGTTTATTGGCTGCGCCGGTCTATCCTGAACAAGTTTGTTGACAGAGACCGCCGAGAAGACAGAATAAACCTTGAATGGTAGTTAATAAATTGATGGAATTTTTTGTGAACGAGTTAAGCGATCAACAATTTGACGCCCTCGCCGGTGGTCTGACATTCGATCAAAACGGGCTGATTCCCGCGATTGCGCAGCAATACGATACAGGCGAAGTGTTGATGATGGCGTGGATGAACCGGGACGCGCTTGCCGCCACATTGCAGGAAGGCCGCGCCGTTTTCTGGTCGCGTTCCAGAGACGCCCTTTGGCGCAAAGGCGAAACATCCGGTCAGACACAGGAATTGAAGGAACTACGCTGGGATTGTGATAACGACACAATATTGCTGATGGTCAATCAAACCGGCGTTGCCTGTCACACCGGGCGGCGTAGCTGCTTTTTCAATGCGCTTCGCGGCGGCCAAATTGAGACCATTTCCGAAATCGAAATTTCGCCCGATAAATTATACGGAAAATAGCCTAAGTGTGGCGCGCCTTATTATCCATTGCCGCTCTTGGCGCAGGGATTTGGAGTGCCCCGGCAAAAGCTGACCGAATTTTAGTGTTTGCGGCGGCCAGCTTAAAGCCACCACTCGAAGTTATCGCTCGGCGGTTCAATAAGTTATCACCAGACCAAGTTCGAATTTCATTTGCGGCATCATCGGCGCTTGCCCGGCAAATTGCCGGCGGCGCGCCGGCCGACATGTTCCTGTCCGCCAATCAACACTGGATGGATTGGTTGGCGGGGCAAGGTTCGATCGCTGGGCCGAGCCGCGCCATTCTGCTGCGCAATCGGCTGGTGCTCGCCGCCTCAGCGCCGGCAAAAGCCGTGACGGGCCCGTTAACTCCAGAAATATTGGCAGGGATTATTGGCGGCGGTCGTTTGGCTTTGGCCGATCCGGCGCATGTGCCGGCTGGGATTTACGCCAAGCAGGCACTCCAAAGCCTAGGCCTATGGAACGTCGCGGCATCGCGGCTTGCGCCTCAGGCAAATGTGCGAACCGCCCTCGCCCTGATCGAGCGCAAGGAAGTACCGGCGGGTTTGGTCTACGCATCGGATGTTTACAAAAATCCAAGAGTGCGCGCGATCTATGAATTTAGCGGCAAAAGCCACGATCCAATCCAATATGCCGCAGCACTAACGAGCCTAGCGCCAACGCCCGGCGCTAAAATTTTCTACGAATTGCTTTTTTCGGCCAGTTCAAAGAAAACATATAAGAAATTCGGATTTCTTACGGATTAAATATGTTTGAACCCAGCGCCTTAGAGATGGAAGCCATTGTTCTCAGCCTAAAAGTGTCGCTGTGGGCGGTCGCGCTTAGCCTGCCAATCGGCATATTCACGGCTTGGGTTTTAGCGCGCCGCCGTTTCCCCGGCCATGCGATCCTCAACGGTATTGTCCATTTGCCATTGGTTTTGCCGCCGGTGGTGATCGGCTATTTGCTCCTTGTTCTGTTGGGTAAACAAGGCGTGCTGGGTCAGCTTTTAGAGAATTTATTCGGGATTAGCGTAGCCTTCACCTGGAAAGGCGCGGCCATTGCATCGGCGGTTATGGCATTTCCGCTGATGGTGCGGGCGATCCGGTTGTCATTCGAAACCGTTGACCAGGGATTGGAAGCCGCGGCCAGAACCTTGGGCGCGGGGCCTGCAAAAGTATTTGCAACAATCACATTGCCGCTCATCGCACCCGGAATTCTGGTCGGGGCAATCTTGGCCTTTGCCCGCAGCTTGGGCGAATTTGGCGCGACCATAACCTTTGTCTCCAACATTCCGGGCGAAACAAGCACCCTGCCCTTGGCCCTATTCAACGAAGTCCAAACCCCAGGCGGTGAGCCGGCAGCAATAAGACTGATGGTGATTTCAATAATTATAGGATTTGCCGCGCTTATTATTTCAGAAATTTTGGCACGCAGGATCAACCGAAGGATTGGCGGCTAGAATGCTGGAAATTGATATCAGCCACCGCGTCGGAGATTTTTCCTTAAAGGCCGCGTTCACAGCGCCCGCCGGATCAATCACGGCTTTATTCGGCCAATCGGGGTCGGGTAAAACGACGCTTATTAATTTGATAGCCGGCCTCGCATCGCCGGACCAGGGGCACATTCTATCCGGCGGTGACACCTTATTCCATTCTGGCCAAGGCATAGACATTGGGCCGGAACGAAGGCGCATTGGATACGTGTTCCAAGACGGCAGATTGTTTCCGCATATGGATGTGCGCCGCAATCTCACTTATGGTGCCCGCGCCGGAAAAGGCCTAGCGGGCGGCGTCAATTTCGATCAGATTGCCGAGCTATTAGATATCCAGTCCTTGTTATCCCGCCGGCCAGGCGCCCTATCCGGCGGCGAGCGCCAGAGAGTGGCAATTGGGCGCGCTCTTTTGAGCAATCCTCAGGTTTTGCTGATGGATGAGCCCTTAGCGTCGATCGATGCCCAACGGCGCGGCGAGATACTTCCCTTTATCGAACGTCTGCGTGATGAATTGAATATGACGATCATCTATGTCAGCCACGCGATCGAGGAAGTCATCCGCTTGGCAGATAGAATGGTGATCCTATCGGACGGCGCCATCGCAGCGATTGGCGGGGTCGAAGATTTAATGGCGCGGCTGGATTTATTTCCGCTGACCGGGCGCTTCGAAGGTGGCGCCGTGCTGGCGACGACCTGCCGGGGCTATGACCGGGAATTTGGACTTGCCGAGTTGGAGTTTCCGGGCGGCATTCTACGTGTCCCCGGCGCCGAACTGCCGATTGGGACTCGCTTCCGGGCGCATATCAGGGCGCGTGATGTTTCTTTAATGCTGGGCAAGCCTGAAGCCACCAGTGTGTTGAACGTATTTGAAGGCAGCGTCGTGGAAATCGGCGGCGGCGACGGACCGCAAGCCGACGTTCGGTTGGATATTGGCTCCCCCTTGATTGCAAGGGTCACAAAAAAATCCCTGCATGACCTCGATATCAAGCCGGGCAAGCGTCTTTTTGCCATGGTCAAGGCGGTTGCCATTGACCGGCGCGCCTTTAACGGCCCGCCGCCGAGAGATGCCGTTAAATAGTTTAAGGGATGTGGATGCGGTCTGCGGGGAACGCCACCACGACTTCAGTGCCCTTGCCGGGTTTGCTGTGCAGCGCAAGTGTGCCGCCGTGCAATTCGATCAAGCGCTGCGTTAAGGGAAGTCCAAGACCTGTCCCAGCGTGCCGGCGGGACATTTCGTTATCGACCTGACCAAATTTTTTGAGCGCCTGGGCAACTTCGGCGTCACTCATACCAATCCCTGTGTCGGAAAAGGAAATCGCAATGCCGCCATCATCCGGGACCGCGCAGGTAATTCGAATTTTTCCGTTCTCCGGCGTGAATTTGATGGCGTTGGAGAGTAAATTTAAGAAAATTTGACGAATTCGACGATCATCCCCGTAAATTTTGGGAAGGTTATGTTGAAATTTCTCCAAAATTTTCACCTTGGCATCGCCGGCGCGGGTGGTCATTAGCGTAATGCATTCGTCGACGACAATCTTCAAATCGACGCTTTCTTCGCGAAGTTCCAATTTATCAGCCTCGATCGCCGAAACATCGAGGATATCGTTTATAAGATCGAGAAGAAGTTCGCCCGATTGCCCGATATTCTCGATGTATTCACTTTGTTTTTCATTGGCGAGAGGGCCAAAAATTTGTTGCGACAGGGCATCGGAAAACCCGATGATTGCATTTAGAGGCGTCCTTAGCTCATGGCTCATGTTGGCGAGAAAATCAGATTTCGCCCGGCTCGCTTCTTCCGCCGCGCTTTTGGCTTTACGCAAAGCCTGACCGGCCATCTTAACATTGGTTACATCGCGAATATAAATAGCAATATGGCTGAGTTGACCGCTCGCGGCGTTGACTGGGTAGTAGTTATGTTCATACCAAACCCCGTGAGCTTGGTCTTCAAATTGGCTCGGGGCGTGAAATTCCCGGACCTGCTGAAGATGTAGTTTCCACCGCCGGGCCTTGGCCGCCGTCTGATAATCGAAAAAATCTTTGCCGATGAGTTCTTCCATCGGAATACCGAGGCGCGTTGCCATGGCGGAATTCACATCGATGATGGCGCCTTTTAAATCCACAAGGGCCGCCTGTTCAGATGTGGCGTTAAGGAATGCGCGGGCCCTCACCTCACTTTCCTTTAAAGCCTCTTCGGC
>JABMOP010000034.1 GCA_013204125.1 Rhodospirillales bacterium
GGCTCGTACAGATAGTTCAGCATGATGCCGGCCGACTGCTTAAGACCCCTTTCCGACAGATCCGCACCCCAATTAAGTTGGCCGATATAGGCGCCGTTGTTGAGGTGGAAATGGGCAACGGAATCGGCAGCAGTGCCGGTCCCGCGCTTGGCACGCATCAGGTAATAGGCGGCAGCGCGCATTAAGGGAACGCGCAGAGCCTCTTGCAGCCGCTCATCCAAGTGCCAATCGGGCAAGTTAAGAAGTGTTTTTAACGCCTTGCCGGCGTCATCGGTGGCGCTAAGTTCCATGATCAAATCGGCTTCGCTTTCTTTCAAAAGCGCATAATCGCCTTCATCAATGGTGCGCATCAACCAACCCATTAAGCCGGGAATTGGCGACAGGGTAGCAAACTGTTCGAGACCCTTTAGCTCTGACGACAAGCTGTCCAAGACCTGCTTGATGAGAAAGTTGCCGAAATTAATTCCGTTCAAGCCTTCCTGGGCATTGGATATGGAATAAAAGATCGCCGTATCCGCGTCATCTGCATCCTGCTCGGGCGCGGTCTGATCCAAAAGTTCCTGAATGTTTGTGGCCATGCCTTCTACCAGCGCCACCCAAACGAAAATCAACGGCTCGTCCGGCATGCGCGGGTGAATAAATGCAAAGCATCTGCGGTCCGGTGCCAGCCGATTTTTCAAATCATCCCAACCTTGGATTTCGTGCACAGCTTCATAGGCAAATAGTTTTTCAAGCAACGCAGCCGGGGCTTGCCAATCGATTTGGCGCAATTCGAGGAATCCCACATCAAACCAGGATGTGAGCAGGGATTTAAGATCGGCCTCAAGGGCAATAAGCCCAGAATTGGAGCCCTTGATCGAATTCAATTTGGCGCGTAGATCAACCAGGAATTTGACCCCTTCGGGCAGATCATTGAATTGGGTCAACAACCTGACGCGCGGCGCAATTAAGGCGCGCCGTAAATTTGCTTCCGATATTTGCTGCTCGGCGTGCGTCGTGGCTTTGATGACGGCTTTGGCAGCTTCGCTGACCTCGTCGTGATCGACATCGAAAGTATTGGCCAGGATGCAAAGAAAGCGCTCCCTGCCCAACTCACTGAGACCGAGATATTCGCGGCCGAGATTTGCAGCGCGGCCGCGCGCCGACACTTCACCGCCGCGTGCTTCCAGGCAGGCCTGCATCTGTTCGATCAGGATTTTTTCGTCCCGCTCGCTCAGATCGGGCGATAGCGAAACCTCCGTAAATGCATCGTCGCCGGACGCAATTTTATCCCAAGCGCCCTTGATATTTCGAAGGGCGCGATCCCAAAAACTACTGGTTTTAAGCTCGTCCATCTCTCTATTCACTCGACAAGTACATTATGGGGATTGAGCGCTATTTGCCGGTCCCTCCCTGTTACTTAGGTTGCTGAGTGATTTTCGCCAAGTGGAAGGGTAATTCCTCCGCTAAATCTTCGGCGATTAAGCTGGCGCCTTTGCCAGCGGAATATGCGGCTTCGCCGTGCAGCCAGACCGCCGCCGCAGCGGCTTCAAAGGGTTCCATTCCCTGCGCCAAAAGCCCGCCGATCATGCCGGCAAGCACATCTCCGGTGCCCGCCGTTGCCAGTTCGGGCGGCGCATTGGAATTTATGATTGCGCGCCCATTTGGCGCGGCGATGATCGTATCTGCGCCTTTCAAGACAACCACTGCCTTGGCGCGGCTGGAAGCGAAGCGGGCACGGGCAAGACGCGAGCCTTCGGCATCTGGAAACACTCTTTGAAATTCACCTTCGTGCGGCGTTAAGACGGCGGGGCCTTTAATCCAGCCGAACAAATCATCCGGCGCGCCCTCGAACGAGGTTAAGGCATCGGCATCAAGCACCACAGGCATTCCCGACTTTAAAAGGCCAATGGCCCGTTCGCGGGTTTTTGGTCCGGCGCCGTTTCCAGGACCGACCAGGGCGGCATTACGCCGCCGCAATCTCATTTCTTCGTCAAGCCGGACGCCATCTGCAAGCGGAACGACAAGCAAGCCCGGATCGCCGGCGCGGTAGGTAGCGACGGCATCCCCCGGCGCCGCGATGGTCACCATTCCAGCGCCCATCCGCCGGGCAGCTCTGGCCGCCAGACGCGCCGCGCCGGTCATTTCCGCGCCGCCGACAATATATAGGTGCCCACGTGTGTATTTGTGGTCATGGGCGTCCACTTGAGGAAGCGCTCCGGACCATAGATCAGGCGAATTTTCCCAACTAGGTGGATTAATCTGGAAGAGCACGCTTTCCGGTATGCCAATATCGGTGACAACAACTTCGCCGCAACGGTTTTTTCCAGGCAACAAAATATGGCCGGGTTTTTTGCGGAAAAATGTGACGGTCAGGCAGGCGTTGGGGGCGGCGCCCCGCACTTCACCGGTATCGCCATCGACGCCGCTTGGAATATCAACGGCCACACACGGTATGCCGCTTTGGTTTATTGCATTGACCATTTGCAAGGCATCGCCGTCTATGGGCCGCGCCAAACCGGCGCCGAACATAGCATCGACGATAAGATCCTGATCTTGAAGCAACTCGGGTGATAGCGTTTCTGTAAATCCAGCCCAACGCCCGGCATTGGCAGCAGCGTCCCCGGTGAGTTCACTTTTCTCTCCGAGCAGCCCAAGCCGTACCATCCAGCCGGCGTTCCACAGATGGCGGGCAATAACAAAGCCATCGCCGCCATTATTACCAGGGCCGCACAGCACGGCCGCCCTTCCCGGCCGCCAACGCTCGGATATCGCGGCGGCGACCGATGCGCCGGCCTCTTCCATCAGGCCGATGCTGGGCACGCCGAGATGGGCGGCCAATTTATCGGCAGACGCCATTTGGGCCACCGTCAGCAATGCGCTCTTGCCGCTCCAATCCATTAGTACAAACCTTCCACCGCCGCCTTCTTAAATATCGTTCGCTCTGGCGGGAAGCGATATGGGCCACTATAACACTGGGATCGTTTAATTATCCTGGAAATTTTGACGTGAGAGTAGTCGTTCTCGGCGCAGGGGTGATCGGCGTTACAGCCGCCTATTACCTTAATCAAGCAGGCCACGATGTCACAGTCATCGATCGCCAAGACGGACCTGGGCTTGAAACCAGCTTTGCCAACGGTGGCCAGATATCAGCCAGCCATGCGGCGCCCTGGGCGGCGCCGGACGTTCCGTTTTTGATGTTGAAATGGCTGGGGCGCAGCGATGCACCACTTCTCTACCACTGGCGGCTCGATTGGCGGCAATGGACTTGGAGTTTGCGTTTTCTAATGAACTGTCTGGCGCCCCGGGCGCGCAGGAATACCGAAGATAATATGCGCATTTCGCTCTACAGCCGCGGGCTATTGCCGGATATTCGCAGCGATACCGGCATTGAGTACGATCTCGAAACGCGCGGTATTTTACAAATATATGAAAACCAAAACGATCTTGAAGCTGCTGCCCGCCATGGGGAATGGCTGGGTCAGCTCGGCTGCAAATCCGAGGTTTTGAATAAGGAACAATGCATCCAACTGGACTCGGCACTGGAAGCCTGCGCCGATAAACTGATCGGCGGTATTTATACGAAAGACGATGAAAGCGGTGATGCGTATAAGTTCACTGCCAACCTCGCCGGAATATGCGCGGCGCGCGGGGTGACATTCCGCTACGGCGAAACCATCGAAGCCTTACGCACTCAACATGGAAAAATTGAATCTGTTCGCACCGACGGAGGAAATTATTCAGGCGATGCTTTCCTTATGTCGCTCGGCAGCTATTCGCCTCTTATTCTGCGCCCCCTCGGTATTAACCTGCCGGTGTTTCCGACCAAAGGCTATTCGGTAACGATCCCGATCGGCAGCGGCAACGGCGCGCCTTCCGTCAGCCTGACCGACGAGGAAAACAAACTCGTCTATAGCCGCCTCGGCGACCGATTAAGGATTGCGGGCACGGCGGAATTTTCCGGCTACGACACAAATTTAGAAGAACGCCGGGCCAATTCCATCTTGGCCAAAGCGCGCCAACGCTTTCCCTCGGCGGGTGATTTCGATAAGGCGGAATTTTGGACGGCGCTGCGGCCCCTGACACCCGATGGGATGCCCGTTATCGGGGCGACCAAATACGATAATTTATTTATGAACACCGGCCACGGCACCTTGGGTTGGACCATGTGCGCAGGATCGGGCAAGGCGATCAGCGATCTAATATCGGGCGCGGCCCCGGAAATAGATATCGCCGCCTATTCGCTGGACCGGTTTTAAATTCCGGCCTATTTCCAATAATCTTCAATCCACGAAGAGGGATAA
>JABMOP010000400.1 GCA_013204125.1 Rhodospirillales bacterium
CGCCGCCGACGAAGAGAAATAGCGCTTTTAACCTGGTTATGAAAATTAGGCGCCAGAAAACGGTATAATGCGATCGAATGACTATGAATGTTACAACCAAAGATGATCCCGGACAGCGGCGCTGCCTATTAACAGGCGAAACCTTGCCCAGGGACCAAATGATCCGGTTTGTTGTCGATCCCGGCGGTGCCGTGGTGCCTGATGTGGAAGAAAATCTTCCGGGCCGTGGTCTTTGGCTGCGGGCCGACAGCGATACGGTGCGCGCCGCCTGTGTTGCCGGCGCATTTTCGCGTGCCGCCAGGGCCACTGTCATCGCGCCTCCGAATTTGGCCGATCTTACCGAAGCGCTTATGCGACGGCGGTGTCTTAGTATTCTTGGCCTTGCCAAACGCGCCCGTCAATTTGTTGGTGGGTTTGAATTGGTATCTAGTCATTTACGGTCCCGCCGGGCGGCGGTGTTGATCGCGGCGAGTGACGGCGGTGATGATGGACGGGCAAAAATACGCGCACTTGCCCCGATGGTGCCGATTGTTGATTTATTTGACGGCGTAGAATTGGGCGGCGCGGTCGGGCGCGAACGAATGGTTCATGCACTAATCTGCCCCGGAAAAATGGCATCAAATTTTCTTCGGCAAGCGGAGCGAATTTCTAATATGACCCACGGAGAAACAGTCCACTGTTTGGCCGGATAGCCAAGAATGGTTGCCTGGATGAAAGACTGAAGCAATGACGGATACAAAAGAAAAATCTCCCAAGAAGACACTTAGCCTTTCGAGGCCAGGTAAGCTTGAGCTTAGGAAAACGGTTGTAGGGGGGCAGGTCCGCCAGAACTTCTCTCACGGCCGTTCCAAAGTGGTTGCCGTCGAGGTGCGCAAAAAACGCACTTTTGAAACAGGTACCGGCGGATCCATGGAGGAAGTTAAGAGCCGCGCAGAAGATGGTGTATTTAGCGACCCCGCTGCTGAAGAAATCGCTGTCGTTGAGACAAAATCCCCCGCCATACCGAAAGTCGGACAAGCATCAACACGCGAATTGACCGAACAAGAACGCTCCGTCCGTGCCCAAGCGCTTCAAGAAGCGCGCCGCGTCGATGAAGAAGCCAAATTAGCCGCGCCGGAAGCCGCAGCTCCCGAAGCGCGCGCCGAAGATGGTCAAGCAGCTGAATCGTTAACGCAAGACGAAACCCGGCGCGATCAAGAAGTAGAAAAGGCGCGCCAATTGAAGGCGCGCGGCGAAGCCGCCGCCGAAGCCGGCATGGCCAAACTCAAACAGCATGTTGTCGCTGGGGAAGACGTCGAAGATACCGAGGGCCGCGCCCGCCGCGGCGGCAAAGCCACGCCTAAGCGGCCAACTACTGCCAAGCGGGATGAGCCGCGCCGCCGATCCGGCCGCCTGACGATCAATAATGCGCTGGACGAAAATGAACGCGTGCGGTCGCTTGCGTCGGTGAGGCGCGCACGGGAAAAACAAAGGATAAAGGAAGGCCCGATTGAACATGTGAAGGTCGTGCGGGAAGTTACCGTTCCCGAAACCATCACCGTTCAGGAACTGGCGAACCGAATGGCAGAACGTAGCTATGAGGTGGTTAAAGTGCTGGCAAAGCTTGGTATTATGTCGAACACCAGCGAAACCATCGACGCCGACACTGCAGAATTGGTGGTTGCCGAATTTGGTCATAAACTCAATCGGGTCAGCGCCTCCGACGTGGAAATTGGCATGGCCGGCGCTGCCGATGAAGATGCGGACATGATTTCCCGTCCGCCCGTTGTGACCGTTATGGGTCACGTCGATCACGGCAAAACATCACTGTTGGACGCCTTGCGCGAAACAACGGTTGCGTCCGGTGAAGCCGGCGGCATCACCCAACATATTGGCGCTTATCAGACCGTATTGGAAAGCGGCAGCCGGATTACATTTATTGATACGCCCGGCCACGAAGCCTTTACCGAAATGCGTCAGCGCGGCGCCAATGTGACCGATATCGTCGTTCTGGTTGTGGCAGCCGATGACGGCATCATGCCGCAAACGGCCGAAGCCATCAGTCATGCCAAGCTGGCCGGCGTGCCGATTATCATCGCCATCAACAAAATGGACCGCCCAGATGCGGATGCCCAAAGAGTCAGGACCCAGCTTCTGGAACACGAAGTGGTGGTCGAAAGTCTCGGCGGCGACGTCCTGGATGTTGAAGTTTCGGCGTCTAAAAAAACCAATTTGGATAAGCTGGAAGAAGCGATTCTTCTACAGGCAGAAATTCTCGATCTCAAAGCCAATCCAAACCGGCCCGCAGAAGGCATTGTGGTGGAAGCAAAAATTGAACAGGGCCGGGGTCCGGTTGCCACCGTATTGGTTCACCGCGGTACTTTAAAAATTGGTGATATATTTGTTGCCGGCGCCGAATGGGGCCGCGTTCGGGCGATGGTCAACGACCGGGGTGAGAGCGTAGACGAGGCCGGCCCCTCGCAACCGGTTGAAGTGACGGGCCTGAATAATACACCGTTGGCGGGCGATGACTTGGTCGTCGTCGAAAACGAAACCAGGGCCCGCGAAATTTCCGAATTCCGTTCCGACCAAAACCGTGACAAGCGCACCTCGATTGCGCCGCGCGGCACCTTGGAAGAAATGTTCAGCGCAATTCAGGCTGGCGAAGCCAAGGAACTGCCGCTGGTCATCAAGGCGGATGTTCAAGGCTCGATCGAAGCGATTTCCGGCATGCTGGATAAGCTGCCCCAGGACGAAGTTAAGGTGAACGTAATTCATTCCGGCGCCGGCGGGATCAACGAATCCGATGTCTCGCTTGCCGGTGCTTCGGGCGCGGTGATTATCGGCTTTAACGTGCGCGCCAATACCCAGGCGCGAAACATGGCCGAAAATGAAGGCGTTGAAATTCGCTATTACTCGGTGATCTACGATGTAAACGACGACATGAAAAATCTGTTGGTCGGCCTGATGGCACCGCGGATTAAGGAAACGTTCCTCGGCAATGCCGAAATC
>JABMOP010000401.1 GCA_013204125.1 Rhodospirillales bacterium
CCGCCGGCGATCCGGAAAAGGCGAAGGCCTTGTGCTTTCCGATCATGCATATGGCCAAAAGCAATGCGCGGCTTGCCTTTGTGCTTGGCGCATCGGAACTCAGTACCGGCGATGTGGTGGGCGCCCTCGATCATCTGTACCACGCCATCCGACTGGCGCCCGAAAACCCTCTGCATGTTATCCAGATTGCCGGGATTATGCACAACCAGGGACTGAGCAACGAAGCGGTCCGGCTGGTCGAGCAAATATGCGAAATCCGCGGCGACGCAACCTTTCGCGCCATGGCCGCCAGTTTGCGGTTGCCTGTTATCGCTCGGTCCCTGGATCATATGCGCCGGTGCCGCGCCGAATACGAGAAAGCCGTGGAGGCTTTGGAAGCCGTCGATTTGCCGGTGGATCAATCTCAGCTGCTGTTAATCAGAACCAATTTTCTATCGGTTTATCAGGGTGTGGACGACCGCATTTTTCAAGAAAAAATTGCTGCATTTTACCGCCGCCTTTGCCCGGCCCTTTCCTACCGGGCGGCGCATTTGGACGAAGCGCCGGGTGGTGGCGGCAAAAAGACCATTGCCTTCATCTCTACCAATCTTCGCAATCATACGGTCGGCAAACTCTATCGCGGCATCATCCGTGAATTGGACCGGTCCCGGTTTCGCGTCATAGTTTTTGCGCCGGACGCCCCCGGCGACGAAATATCGAACGCCATTCACGCCGCCGCCGATAGCTGGCATATATTGCCGAAAGATTTGAGTGCTGCGCGCAGCACCATCGCCGCCGAGCGTCCCGATCTGATTTATTACACCGATATCGGTATGGAACCTTTAACCTATTTCTTAGCCTTTGCACGGCTCGCGAAGGTGCAGTGCGTGAGCTGGGGGCATCCAGTGACAACCGGCATTGACGGCATTGATTATTTTATCTCATGCGCTGATCTCGAAGGAGAAGATGCAACATCGCGGTATTTAGAAAAACTGATCCAGCTATCCAGGCCGCCGACCTGCCTCTATGAATTTCAAACACCGGGCGCAGGCGAAGCGCCGACGCTGGATTTCGCCGAAGGGAAAACGCTTTATTGCTGCCCGCAGAGCCTCTTCAAAATTCACCCGGATTTTGATCAAATTCTGATCGAATTGCTGCGCCGGGACCGGGCTGGCGTCGCCGTCTTCATCGAGGGGTTGCCCGGTTGGTCCGGTATATTAATGGATCGTTGGCGTGCCATCGATATTGATTGCGTATCGCGCATCTATTTTCTGCCCAAGCTCGACCAAGGCCCCTTTTTGGCGCTCCTTCGCGCCGCCGATGTCATCTTGGATAGTGTCCATTTCGGTGGCGGCATTTCCAGCGCCGAAGCCATCGCCCAGGGCACGCCGATTGTTACCTGGCCGAGCCTGCCGAACCTCTATGCCCGGGTGACGCTCGGCTATTACCGGGTGATCGGCATGGAAGACTGCATCGCCGGATCAGCCGAAGAATACGTGGAACTGGCGCTGCGTCTTGGGCGCGACAAAGAATGGCGGGATGAAATATCGGCGCGCATCCGCGAGCGCAGCCCCCTTTTGTTCGAGCGAAAATTGGTTTTAGACGAATTAACGTCGTTTTTCGAAAGGGCACTAGAAATGAGCGCTACTGCCGGATATAGTGGGTCATCTTAATTAATCCACAAGACCTAGGGGCTCAAAACCCGGGACTCGGGGGCTTGGTGATCTACGCCGGAAACCACTCATCATGCGGCACGGCCCCTTTGGCATAATTTTAAGCGCGGCTCTTATAGCCGGTCTTTCCGGCTGCTCGTTCCTGTCCGGCGGCACGACCGGGATTTGGAATCTCCTCAGCCCAAACTCCGCCGCATCCAATTCTCCAAAATCAAAAGGGCCCGAAGTGGTGGTCGAAGAGCCGTCGATCAATCGCCCGGAAGCCATCGGCAAGGTGTCAATAAGAAAATTATCTCATAAACAAGATGCACCGCCCGGCGGCGTTGCCGGTATTCCGTTAATTGGGCCGATCCTTGCCGTTTTATTCGGCGCCGAGGCTTTGCCCCAAGACGAAGAAACGGCGGTTGCAGAAACCACGCCAGCGGTTGCGCCAAACTTGAAAATCACGGCCCCGGCGCAGCCGATCCAGCCGGTGCAACAAGCGGCGCTTCGTACCGGCCCGCTACCCGCCCTTGACCGTCGCCCGCCGCGGCTCAAAGTCCATTTCGTGCACCAAGGCCGGCTTCGCGCCTATGCGTCGCGCATCACCATTCGCGGTACCGTCGAAGATGACAGCGGCATCGCCCTCGTGACCGTCAATGGCTACACCGCCCTTATCCAGGGGCGCAGCTTCTCAAAGCGTATTCGCGTTCCGGTCGGCACCCAGCGGTCCGTGGTGCAGGCCTTGGACGTCCACGGCAATGCGTCCTTCGTTCAATTCGACATCATCCGCCGCGACGGTCGCGATGGGCGTGGGCCGATCCGCGCCAGCGATACCAGCCTCAAATTTGGCAACCCGGAAACACCGCCGCTCAAAGTCCAAAGTCTCCGCGATATCCAAGAACCCGGAATTTATATGGTGTTGATGCAAGGCACGCCGGCCATGCACATCATTCGCATGCCGAACATCGACGCCTGCAACAAGACCGTCGAGTTTTCCGAAAATGCGAGCTGCACGATTTATCGGTGATGGCGGCGGGGGAAAGAAACTGGTACCGCCGGTAGAGGTCTAACCTAAGATTCCCGCATTTTGAATGCGGTACGACAACCGAACCTATTCAAATGGTTGACGTCGCCGTTCACAATATCCGGTGTGGGTAGATCAATATATTTTGAAGACGGGTAGTAATGGGTCAATTTAATCCGGCGTGGCCGGATTATAGTTTTTCATAATCCGCGAAAGGTCGTCTTGCCATTGCATCGGTTCAAGCTCAAACACACCGCGCCATTTATCAACATTGAGTTTCGAGTGTTGGGGTCTTTTTACAGCTGACGGATAAGCATCGGATGGGATTGCCTTAAGGGATTTTGTTTTTATCTGAAATTTACCGATCTTCATTAACCGTAGAATTTCGGCGGCGAACTCGAACCAGGAAGCTTCTCCATGACATCCAAGATGATAAAGGCCGCCTTTTGTGCCGAAAAAAGTCGCCGGATTATTGTCGCATTTCTGCAAAAGCCGCTGCATCATTTCGGCAACTAAATTGGCCGAAATCGGCACACCCCTTTGGTCATCAACGACCGAAACTTCTTGTTTATTTTTGAATTGATCCACCATGCGAGAGAGAAAGCTGGCGGGGTCATCGGAATAAAGCCAGCCAATGCGAAGGATGATATGGGATGCGCCCGCCTCGCCTATGGCCAATTCGCCGGCCAATTTGCTTCTCCCATATTCATTTTGGGGGTTGGGTTTATCGGTTTCGGAATAGGGCGTTGATTGGCGACCGTCGAATACGTAATCGGTGGAGAAATGGATCAGAGCGGCATTTGACTGGGCGGCCTCGATCGCGATGTTCATTGGGCCAACCACGTTCGATAGGTGGCAAATGTCCGGTTCGGTTTCTGCTTTGTCTACTTGGGTATAGGCGGCTGCATTAATGACAATATCCGGCGTTGTTTGATCGATCGCGCGTTTCACTTGCGCCCGGTCTGAAATGTCGCAGGCGACCCGGTCAAAGGAGGCGACAGATCCAACCGAGGCCAGTTGCCGTTCCAAGCATCTTCCCAATTGTCCATTTTTGCCGAATAAAACAATCTTCATGGTTAGGGCCGGAATTGGGGCAAGACGGCGGCCGCCGCCAAGGCCGGGGCATCTAAGTCCTTGCCGACAAGAATGGGGTCCGTGGTTGGCCAGTCGATGCCGATATCGGGATCATCCCAGCGAATTACGCGTTCGGATTCCGGCGCCCAATATTCGGTTACTTTGTATATGACATCCGCACTATCCGAGAGGACGACAAAACCATGGGCGAACCCTTCAGGGACCCACAGCATGTTGCCGGCAGCATCGCTCAATTCCAAGCCCACCCAATTGCCAAAATGGGGGGAGCCTTGCCTGATATCGACGGCAACATCGAAGATTTCACCCCGGACAACTTGAATGAGTTTTCCTTGCGCACAAGGCTCCTGAAAATGTAACCCCCGTAAGACACCCTTCTCCGATCTGGAAAGGTTATCTTGGACAAAAATTTTATCGATACCGATCGCTTCAAATTTTTTCTGTTGATAAACCTCCCGAAAATATCCGCGGCGATCATTGAAGGTTTGAGCCTTGATTTCGAGAACGCCGGGCAAGTTTGTCTCGTACGCTTCCATCGGTTCAATCGCCCAGTGACAAAATGTAGCGGCCATAGGCGGATTTATTCAACTCCTGCCCTAACGAATTCAGTTGTACCGACGTTATCCAACCCATGCGCCAGGCGACCTCTTCAATGCAGCCAATCCTAACTCCCTGGCGCCGTTCAATGGTTGCAATAAAATTGGCAGCTTCCAAAAGATCCGTCTCGGTTCCGGCGTCGAGCCACGCATATCCACGGTTCAATTGCTGAACTTCAAGCCGACCGCGCTGCAAATATATTTGGTTGATTTCCGTAATTTCCAATTCGCCGCGTGCCGATGGGGCAAGCTCTTTGGCAATCCCGATAACATCATTTGGATAGTAATAAAGCCCGGTGACCGCGAGAGAGGATTTAGGGACTGCCGGTTTCTCTTCGATCGAAACAGCCTTGCCCGATGGGTCTAATTCAATGACCCCGTAGTCGCCGGGATTTTTGACATGATAGGAAAATATCACGGCTTCTGTTTTTTCCGAGGCGGCTTGTAGCCGACTGGCCAATCCGTCGCCGAAAAATATATTATCGCCCAATATGAGCGCCACAGGATCATTGCCTATGAAATCATCGCCAATGATAAATGCCTCGGCAATACCAGCGGGTTCGGCTTGAGGTGCATAATTAATTTCAAGTCCGAGTTTGCTTCCATCGCCAAAAAGATTTTGAAAATGGGGCAAATCATTAGGGCCCGAAATAATTAGAATTTCCTTGATATCGGAAAGCATCAATGTCGACAGACCATAGTAAATCATCGGTTTGTCGAATACTGGTAGTAGCTGTTTGCTGACTGGATAGGTAAGAGGATAGAGCCTGGAACCTGTTCCGCCTGCCAGAATTATTCCTTTGCGCATAACGTCTTTCTTTGCATCTATTTTTTAGGGGCGCCCAATCGGGTCAATTCGTATTGTTTGCCGACAATCGGTTCCCACCAAATTTTGTTATCAATATACCAATCGATGACGCCGACCAATCCTGCGTTCAAATCCGTTATACATTTCCAGCCAAGCGAAGTCTTTGCTTTGGAACAATCCATAGAATATCGTAGATCATGGCCCGGACGATCCTGGACAAACTCAATTTTTTCCAAAAAATTTTTATTCGGCTCATTTGCGCTGTGACTATTTAATGCTTGGCAAATAAACTTTACCAACTCGACATTTTCCAGCTCTTCGCCGCTCCCAATATTGTAGGATTGGCCTGGTTTTCCCCGATCGAGTACCGCGATTATACCCGCTACGTGATCATTTACCGCGATCCATTCTCTGACCTGCTTTCCATCGCCGTAGACCGGTAACGATTGTCCGGACAGCGCTCTCAAGATCATTAAAGGTATCAGCTTTTCCGGGAATTGCCGGGGGCCATAGGTGTTGCTGCCGTGGGTGGTCAAAGTCGGAAGGCCATAAGTTCGATTGTAAGATCGGACCAGATGATCGGCGGCGGCTTTGGAGGCGGCATAGGGAGAATTGGGTTTAAACGGCGCGCTTTCAGTGGCTGCCCCGCTGTCGATTGAACCATACACTTCATCGGTTGAGACTTGAAGATAGCGGAATGATTTTTGCTGAAGCTGGGTCATTGACTGCCAATATTTCAGGCCCGCATGCAAAAGATTATTGGTGCCCGAAATGTTGGTATCAATAAAATCCGACGGTCGGTCTATGGATCGGTCCACATGGGTTTCAGCCGCGACATTAATAAATGCTTGGGGTTGGTGCTTATCGATCAGAAAGGAAACGATATGGGGGTCGCAGATTGAGCCTTCAACAAAAATTAAATTTTGGTTACCAGCCGAACCGGCAAGGTTTTCACGTCTGCCGGAATAGGTAAGGGCATCAAGGACAACGACGGTGTCGTACCGTTGAAGCAGATCTTCGACTAGTTTCGAACCGATAAATCCGGCACCGCCCGTTACTAGATAAATCGCCAATCTATTCTCAATCCAACTTTGATCTGATTCATTTGAATAGTATGCCAAATTTCCAAAATGTAATAATGGTTAAAAATTCGAGCTCGAGATTACTCGATTTCAGCACGCCCGGAAGGGTTCGTTGGTGGCGCCGTCAGGCGAGACCGCTTGGGTATGTGCCCAACCAGATAGGCAATGCAGCCGGCGGTTAGGGCGCCGTCACGGATGAACCGTTTTCTGTCGAGCACCAGAGCATAAAACAGAGATTTGGGAAAATTAACACTCAAAAACCTGAGCGCCTGTTTCAGCATCGTGGACCTATCTAGATTCTTCTCCAAGACGTACAGGGTGCTCCAGGCAAAATTCCAATCTTTTCGCCAATGCTGTTTTGGCGATACGCCGCCCGTAGACAGATTGTTAAGGTGGCGCACAATGACGGAGGGAACACATATGATGCTGTGGCCGGCGCGGGTGATGCGATGGCAGATATCCAAATCTTCTTGATAAAGGAATATGTTTTCGTCGAACCCCCCGATACCCTGTAGAAGCTTGGCTCGGCAAAGATTGACCGTACCTGGCATGAACCAGCTGCAAAAATCGCCTTCGGGGCTGAAGTCTGCTTTGCCGTGGATGTGCTCTGCCGGTCCTTTGACCCAGTTTTCCAGGCCGTGTCGGGGGACATCCAGCTGAGGAGAGACGATGGCGGCGCCCTCATATTTTATTAAAGCGTCATAAAGCCCTCTCACATCTTTGACTGTGACTTCTGAATCCGGATTAACGATGAGCAAATAGGGCGTTTCAACTTTAAACAAACCGGCATTCACACCGCCGCCATATCCTTTGTTGGTTTCATTTTGAACGATGGTGACGCCGGGCAAGGCCCCTCTTATGATATCGACCGAATTGTCGGTGCTGGCATTGTCGACGACGATCACCTGCTTCGCGCCCATCAATGGCGCAAGGCAATTGGTGATAACGTCCTTCGAGTTGTAACAGACCGAGAGAACGGTGATTTCGTCCAGAAAGGAAGCCATAAAATAACCCGCGGTCCATCAGGCCGGCGCGCCTGGAGATTTTGACCGAAATTTTCCAGGTAGCATTGGTGTCTGAGCCAATCGTAGGTGAATCCCGCCGCCGATGGAAGGCGTTTCGCTCCGCCGCCATCCGACAGCCGCAAATGGCAACTTTGAAAGGGACGGGAAAGTCTATCGGCGTCCGCGCGGCGCTGATGGATGTTGGCATCGAAGGCACGACCTCGGTTGAGGGTATTGTCGGAGCATATTTTTTGATCCCGAGAATGATCACTCTCTTGTGGAAACGGGTAGAAATTGGGGTCATGATGGATCGATCCGGTTTGACTTGCCATCGGCATGACCTGGGCGCGGAGTGAATTAGGAGTTTCATCTGGGAATGATAAAGAACCGGTATTTGGTAGGGGCGGCGGTTACCATTCTTGGCGTTGGCGCGGCGGTAACCTGGTATGCCGTTCCGCGTGATGGTGGCACGCGCCTAACCTACAACACCGCCGCGCTTGATCGCGGCACTGTCGAGAGTAGCGTGTCGGCGACTGGATCGGTGCAGGCGCTGGTTACCGTCGATATTAGTTCTCAGTTGTCGGGTCAAGTCAGTGAGGTGGCAGCCGACTACAACAGCCTTGTACATACCGGCGACCTGCTCGCCCGCATCGATGCCAAAATCTTTGCCGCCAAGGTCGCTCAAGCCGAGGCCGACCTCGCAGTCGCCCGGGCCGCCATTGTCGCCCGCCACGCCAATTTGCAGAAGGCCGAGGCGGTACTCAAGCAGGCGGTCCAGGAGGCTGGGCGCCAGCTCGCCCTGGTAAAGAAGGGCGCGGCTTCTCAGACCACGTTCGAGAATAGCCTCACCACCAAAAGTATAGCCGAGGCCGACCTCGCCGCCGCGCGCGCCCAACTGATCGAGGCCGAAGCGATGGCCAACCAGCGCACCGCCGCCCTCAACCAGACCCGCATCGACCTGGAACGCGCCGACATCCGCTCGCCGATCGACGGCGTGGTCATCGACCGCTCGATCAACCTGGGACAGACTGTCGCCTCCAGCCTTCAGGCACCGATCCTGTTCCGCATCGCACATGACCTTTCGCGCATCCAGATCGAGGCCCAGGTCGACGAAGCGGATATCGGCTCAATTGCCGCCGGGAATCCTGTCACGTTCACTGTCGATGCCTACCCCGAAGGCGCCTTCTCAGGCCGTGTCGAGCAGGTCCGCCTGGACGGCAAAATCCAGCAAAACGTCGTCACCTATACAGTGGTGGTCGGGGCCGACAATCCAGTTAAAAAATTGCTGCCCGGCATGACTGCTACCGTGCGCGTGGTCACCGGCCGACGTGAGAATGTCCTGCGGGCACCCAACGCGGCTGTTCGTTTCCGCCCAATTCCCAAACAGGTCACCGGTGGTAATGTGAATGCCGCCGTCGCCGCCGCGCGGCGGGCAGCCCTGCTTGACGGCCTCATCCGCATCGCCGGTATGACTACCGAACAAGCGGATAAACTGCGCGCCGCCTTGGCCGAGGCCCGTGCGGCGAACGGCGCGGGCGCGGGCGGTGCCGCCACCTCACCAGGAAATAGATCCGGCCGCGGCGCTCACCTCGACAAACTGCTGCGGAGTATTCTCGAACCTGCGCAGATCGCCACCTATGAAACCCGGCGCAAGGCCGACCGCGCCGGCGGGATTAGAGGGCGCTCCGGGGTTCTGTGGGTGCTCGGGGATGACGGCCTGCTTAAGCCTGTGGTGATACGGTTTGGCCTGTTCGATGCGTCCTCAACGGAAATTCTGTCAGAATCGATGATGGCCGGCGACGCGGTCATCATCGGCATCCGCCGCGAGGCCGGCAAGTGACCATTCCGGCTGCCGGCCCGGTGATCGCCTGCCGGAATCTGTGCAAGACCTATTGGCTTGGCGATCTAGTCGTGCATGCCTTGCGTGATGTGACCTTAACCATCGCCAGCGGCGAATACGTGGCGGTTTCCGGGGCGTCGGGATCAGGCAAGTCGACATTGCTCAACCTGCTGGGGGCGCTCGACACCCCGACTTCGGGTGCACTCAGCATCGCCGATACAAACGTCACCGCCATGACCACCGAAGCGTTGGCCGAATTGCGCAACCGTTTCATAGGCTTTGTTTTCCAGCAGTTTAACCTGCTGCCGCGCGCCACAGCCCTTGATAACGTTAAACTGCCCCTCCTCTATGCCCGCAACCGCATCGCCGATCCCGACGGCGTCGCCGCCGAACAGCTGGCCGCCGTCGGATTGGCCGACCGCGCCCACCACTTGCCTTCGCAACTGTCGGGCGGCCAGCAGCAAAGGGTCGCCATCGCCCGGGCGCTGGTGAATAATCCACGCATCGTTCTTGCCGACGAACCGACCGGCCAACTCGATTCCGGTACCACCCGCGAATTACTGGCACTGCTGCGACACCTCAACGAGCGCGGCCTGACCATCGTGCTGGTCACCCACGAACATGACGTCGCCGCCGAGGCCACACGGCGTCTGCAGTTTGTCGATGGGCGGCTTGTATCCGACGAACGAACGGAACCCCTTGGCGCGGAGGCACCGAGATGACACCGGCGGACCACATCACAACCGCGTTCGGGGCGCTGCGCGCCAACAAACTCCGTAGCATCTTGACCACGCTCGGTGTCATCATCGGCGTTGCTTCGGTGATCGTAATGGCGGCCGTCGGCAGTGGCGCGCAAAAGAGAGTCGAGGACCTGATCAAAAGCATCGGCACTAACCTACTTAACATAAGCCCGGGGTCATCTCGGTTAGGCGGGCGCCACAGCGGCGCCAACACCGCATTACCATTCTCGGACGCCGATGTCGCGGCGCTGCTCGGGGGCATTCCCGAGGCAACAGGAGTGACCGGGTTGGTTGGCACCAACGCCACAGCCGTTAATGGTAACGCTAACTGGGTGACCTCGATCTCGGGCGTGCAGGAAAGCTTTCCCGATATTCAGGACTGGCCGATCGTCGAAGGCCGTTTCTTCGCCGCTGCCGAGGTGCACGCACGCGCCAAGGTGGCCGTGCTCGGCGCCAGCGTCGCCCGGCAGTTGTTCGGGGGAGCATCGCCGGTGGGCCAGCAGATTCGTATCAATAAGGTTCCGTTCCGGGTTATCGGTGTTTTTCTGGAGAGGGGACAAACCCCCTTTGGCCACGACCGCGACGACCTTATTGCCGTACCAATCACGACGGCGCGCTCGCGGTTAGTCGGCCGTGGGGTGACTGTGCCGAACGAGGTGCAACGGATTTTGTTCAAGATCGACGACGGCGCGGATCTCACCGATGTGCAAAACCGCGTTACCGCGCTGCTGCGGGCGCGTCGGCATCTTGCGCCGGGGGCGGAGGATAACTTCAGCGTCCGTAACTACGCCGAAATCATTCAGGCGCGCACCGCCACACAGCGCACCCTGGGCTGGCTGCTGGGCGCGACGGCTGCGGTGTCGTTGATCGTCGGCGGCATCGGCATCATGAACATCATGCTGGTCTCGGTTACCGAGCGCACACGTGAGATCGGCTTACGCATCGCGGTGGGGGCGCGTCCGCGCGATATTATGATCCAGTTCCTGATGGAATCTGTAGCCCTGTGCCTGATGGGCGGCGTGATCGGTCTTATGATCGGCCTCGTCGGAGCTGCGTTTGCGGCCATGATCGCCGATTGGCCGATCATCATCGGCAGCGGCATTGTCTTCGTCGCGCTGATGTCCTCGGTCGTGGTCGGCGTAATATTCGGATACGTTCCCGCCCGCCGCGCCGCCCGGCTCAACCCCATCGAGGCACTACGCCACGAATAGGTGGTGGCCCCACAACAAGCGGATTTTATATGGTGTTGATACGACGCCTGCAACAAGGGCGCCGCATTTTCCGAGAATGCGAGTTCCACGGTTTACCGGTAAGGGGACGGGGAGACGAGGAATGAGGTATCCCGCATCTATAACAACCACCGATACCATGAGAGCCTCGGCAACGTCACGCC
>JABMOP010000402.1 GCA_013204125.1 Rhodospirillales bacterium
TCTGGTTGGACGTGTCCGGGCAAAGGCGTCGCTGTCTGATTATCAAGGAACGGCGCGAAAAGATTATACATATACGGGCAATGCCGGGTTCAAATATCTGTTGAACCGGAATTTATGGGCTGGATTGGAATACCAATATAAGTCGAAAGATTCCAACCAAGCCGGAAACGATGTCGTCAGCCAGAAATACCTGGCGAATATCGGGGCTCAGTTCTAGAGAATTTGAGACATCGTCTTAGGCTCATTATTTTCGAGATGTAAATGCCCGATTATTTCCGATAAACTGAGCCTTCCTGAAATTTAATTCGGAAATTCGATAATGCTTCGGCTTATTGCGCTCCTTGCTCTTCTGATCCAATTCAGCACGGTCACGGCGTTGGTCGGCGCGGAAGCACTCTATACCTTGGGCTCGGGCGATAAGTTGAAAATAACCGTTTATGGCCAGAAAGAACTTTCCGGCGAATTTGAAGTAAACGGCGTCGGTGTCGTATCGATGCCCTTGATCGGTGATGTTGCGGTCAATGGACAGACCCAGAAACAAGCCGAAGATAATATTATTCGCCTTCTCGAAGACGGCTATTTAAAACACCCAAAGGTCAGTATTGAAGTCCAAAATTACAGGCCTTTTTACATCATCGGCGAAGTTAAGAAGCCGGGAAATTACCCTTACGTGAACGGCATGACGATCCTCAACGCGGTCGCCATTGCATCGGGCTTTACCTACCGGGCCAATGAAAAACAAATTTTGATCATACGCGGCAATGATCCGGATAAAACCCAACAACCAACCACCCCTGCGGCCAGGGTACTGCCCGGCGATATCATCAAAATTCAGGAACGGTTTTTCTAGCTGGTTTCTAAGAACCGCCGCTCATCCGCTTCGAGCACCAGGCATGTCAGCCGGTTGGAATGATAGGCGCCCGTGTCTATGCCAATACGGTTGGGTCTGATTTCCGGCGCTTCGGTGATAGAATGACCATGGATGACAAATTTCTCGTGGCGGCGGTCGGAATCCAAAAATTCATCTCTGATCCACATCAAGTCTTGGGGTCGTTGCTTCGCAATTTTGCGGCCAGGCAAGATACCCGCATGAACAAATACGTAGTCGCCGGCTTCGTGGTAAATATCCAAATTCTCAAAGAACGCCAGATGCGCGGCCGGCAGGTTCGAAACAAACTCTTTCTGTAAGCTTTCCATTTGATCCGGCGTCGGGCTGTTCGAATTGATACGAACCCCATAGCTGATCAGCGTCGTTAGGCCACCATAGGTAAACCACTCGCGGCCAATCTCAGGTAAATCCACAAACCGAAGCAGGGCGTCTTCATGATTGCCCTTCAGATGAATTTTGGCGAAGTGCGGAAAAGGATCGGACAACAGATAGTCAACCACTTGGCGGCTATCGTCTCCCCGGTCCACATAATCGCCGAGAAACAGAATGGCTATTTTTAGCGGTTTTTTTTCTGCGTCATGGGTGCGCATGTCTTCCGTGATCAACGCGCACATAGTTTCCAATAAATCCTGGCGCCCATGAATATCGCCGATCACATAATATCGCTGCCCGTCCGGCAGTGATGGCGCGTGGCGCGTGGCACCAGATCTGCCACCGCGCAGTTTGTTTATGAATTTTCCCATAATATCCCAATTGTTGCGGTGGCATCTTAAGCTACGCTATCGAAGCGAGCAAAGGCGTGTTTCGATAACGGACGCGTGTGGACTTTCCAGATATTATTCTTGAATTCTATTAATTTTGAGAACTATCCTTCATTAAATCGTGATTTAGGCGTTCTATATTCGCCTAATACTTTCCCCATAAAGCATCATTATTCATTGCCTGTTCTACTTTCAACAGATCCGATGCGCTATCGACCGAGTATGAAGGAATGTACGGATAATGGGCAATATGTTGATAGCGGCCATTGTCGCATATCCGGTTGCTGTCGCATGCCTCCGCCAACTCTAATGGGGATTCTGGAAGTTCCGTAAACCAATTCAGCAATCGCCACTTAAACCCAAATATTCCGTAGATACGTTTGGCGCCCAATTCCTGACTGAAACTTTTACAATGGGGAACAGGTGACCTGGAAGTATAAAGAACCTTGCCAGTGATATCGTGAATAATTTTTACCGTATCGGGATTCAAAAACACGTCCTCATCGACGATATCCATCGCGAGAATCGTACCCTCTCTATCATCCCGGTAAAGTGGCTCCAAAACGGTGGTGATCATATCCGGTTGCATCATCGGTTCGTCACCTTGAATGCATAAAACTAAATCATGATCGGAAATGTTTTCATCACATAAAGTGGCGGCTTCAGCCACGCGGTCGAGCGCCCGCGTGTGGCGATCGGAAGTCATGACCACCGGATAACCTTTAGTTTCGGCAAATTCACGGATTTCCTGATCACAGGTCGCGATGACAAGGGCATCCAAACTGTCATTCAACCGCGCGCGTTCAAACACGTGCTCGAGCATCGGTCGTCCCAAAATATTCTTCAGTGGTTTTCCTGGAAACCGGCTTGCCGCCATGCGGGCCGGTACAATTCCAATTTTTTTCACCATATCAAAATCTATATCTTGTCGTTGTTTTGAGGGAGTGTTGTCGGCTTAAATATTCCATTGAGAGCTCCAACGCTCATCTGCTTGATAAATTTGATAGACCAGCTTCATGGTCATTAATGCGTCATGCGCGGAACCGTTCGTAATTTCCTGGTCATCCAAGATGGCGCTCGCAAATTCTGCTATTTCGTGTTCCCACGATTGGTCATTCTCATATTGTGTCGCCGCCTCATCAGGATCACCTTGATCGTCATCTTTGGCGTGGAAAACAGTGAGGGTTTCATTTCCATAGCTTTTAGATCCAGACAAAATGCCACTTAAGATCAACGCGCCTTTATCCAATGTTATGTCAAGTTGGAAGCGGTGTTTCCATTGGGTGGCCGACGAATGCAACATCGCGACAACACCATTCCTTGAACGCATTAGCGCGTACGCATTATCCTCGACATCGTGTCCCCAATGACTGTTTTCGACAAAACTGTAAACTTTCTCAAATTCACCGGCGAATATACGCATCAAATCAACCATGTGAATGCCCTGATCCAATAATATGCCTCCACCGGCGACAGACCGTTTGGTTCGCCAATCTGAATCTGCTTCAAAACTGATGAATTTCGATTTTCCGTAAACGCCTCTAATATTCACGATACTGCCCAGTTCTCCCGACTGGATCAATTCCAATGCATCGCGTACAGAGTCATGGTAACGGTGGTTGAAACCATATTTAAGTTTTAATCCCGGGAATTGCTTCGCCCATTCGATAACATTTTCGATATCCGCAACATTTCTGCCGGGCGGTTTTTCGCAAAAAACATGCAGATTATTTTTGAGCCCTTCGATCGTGACTTTCGGCGCCATATCGTTGGGCATGCATACAAACAACACGTCAAGATCTTGGGATATTAAATCGGTATAGTCGTGGCTATACACAACGCCATCTTCGAATTTACCGGAAGACTCAAAATCTTTGTCGCAGACGCCCACAGTCGTCATTTGCGGATGTAAGTCGATGTAATGCCGGCGGCGTTTTCCAACCACTCCATAACCGGCAATTCCAACTCTTAATTTATTCATTCCGGTAACGGGGTCCGGTATAAATTTGATATTTCTTCGTTTGGCCGGCCGAGGCGTGTGGATTGACCAACCGATGCGGGGTCGATCCAAGATCCTGCTTCATCAGAGCGGTAAAACGAATCGAGCAGCTTAATGGTTTTCATACAATCTTCTTTGTCGACCGGGAACGGCTTTTCATCTTTCATATCGGCGACAATATTTTCGTAGACCGTGGAATGGCCGTACCCATAGGCATCCGGAATGTCTTCGCTGAATTTTTCACATTCATCAGGATCAGGAGAGAAAACCTGTAATTCGTTTACGGCAAGACCGCCAAGTTGGGCTAACCCATTCTCGCACACCAGGGAAAGGGATGCCTCGAAGTCATCGGGCCTGGCAGCGGTGGTTACTTCCAAATTACCGACGGCGCCGGCGCCAAATGTCATGGTAGAAACGACCGTATCCTCGACTTCAATATTCGCTCCTAGTGTACGCATCGTCGCGTTTAACGACGTCACCTCGCCACCTAGATACCTTAAGAGATCGACGTGATGTATGCCTTGGTTGGTTAACGCGCCACCGTCGTGCGAAAAGGTTCCACGCCAATGGTCAAGATCATAATACCTTTGCGGCCGGCACCATCGCACGCGGACGCTCACAATCCTGATTTTTCCCAATTCGCCTTCATCCAAAGCACGTTTAATTCTTTTAACGGCCTTGTTATATCGATTTTGAAAGATTGGATAAATTTTAACACCAACTTTTTCTGCCATGGCAAACGCATCTTCCAGCTGAGACGGCTGCAAAAATGTTGGCTTCTCGACAATGATGCTTTTTCGATAGCGTTCCATTATTTCGGTGGCATGTTCAAAATGCATTCCAGATGGCGTGACGATGGCAACCACATTGACTTCGGGCACGGCGGCGAGCATCTGATGGTAATTATCGAAATAGGGAATATTGTATTGAAGGGCGTAGGTTTTGGCTTTCTCGACATCCAAATCGCATACCGCGACGATTTCACCCCCATTAACATCTGCAATCGAGCGCTGATGGTGTCCGGAAACCCGGCCACAGCCGATAACCGCCACTTTTACAATATTATCGTCCAATGTAATTCACCCCTTGTTGAGCACTTGTTTGGAGGTCGGAGCGATTGTCCTGATTTTATCCACTAATATTCTAAAATTATCTTCGGAGGTGGCACTAAATCTTGAAAAACCTTCGAGACATGGCTGACTGAAATTCTGCCTGTAATATACCAGATCGGAGAGCGCTTCATGTATTTCAATCGCGTGCTCGCCAAATGCCACATGCAAAAAATTGCCGTGTCCTGTTAATGTTCTGAAACCCAATTTCCGCATTTCATCGAGAAAATATTCCTTACCCGCATTCAGCCGTTCGACCGCAGCGAGCATTTCGTCTTTGTGATCCAACATCTTTTCAAATACCGCCACGGCAATCGTATTTGCTTCATACATCGGGCGAACCTTATGGAGGTGCCGTATCGTATTCACATTTGCGATGGCAAACCCGATACGAAATCCAGCCATTCCCCATGCCTTACCGGTACTACGCGCAACAACGAGATTGGCGAAAGTATCAATCCAATTGGCCGCTGTTTCATTATAAAATGGGAAATAGGCTTCATCAATTAGGACAGGGATTTGTAGTTCGGCGCCTATGGATATTATTTTTTTCAACTCTTCAGGATCAAACACAGTGCCCGTCGGGCTATCCGGATTGGGAAGGCAGAATAATTTTGGTTGATGCGAACGCAGAGCTTCGGCTATTTGATCGACTGTCAAAATAGGGCCTGACGAGCTTGCCTGATACTCAAGCTCAATACTTTTCCCGCCGTATATTCTTGAATATACCGAATACATTGCAAACGTCGGCGACGGATAAACAACGACGTCTCCGCGATCAATATAGATTTCGTACAATGATCGTATTATGCCGTCGGATCCGGCCGCGATATATATATTTTTCGGCGAGACGCCTAAATGATCAGCCAGTTTTCTATAAAGTGGCCCACTTTCCGGATAGGCGTAGATATTGCTCTGATCGATCTCCCGTAAAACTTTCGCAGTGCAATCAGACAATATCTGATCGGTATTTTCGTTCTTATCCAGCCACATCTTTGACGGATCGCGATGCTCCCCCGCTGTCCAGTTCGGCCTTATCAAGTCTGGATTTTCTAAGACAAATATTGGTTTGGGGGGAATGGAATTTTGCATAATATCACCGACGTTTCTAAGAATGTCCTCCAAAGGGCCGCACATTAAAGACAACTACCTAAATCATCACTACGCATAATGTTGCTGACCCGAACTTTCAGTTAAACACGACTTCAGCACATTCCGATAAAACCGACAATTCTTCTTCGAGCGCAGCATCTTCGATATTGAGCGGCGGGCCGATTTTGATGGTCTCCCGGCCAGTGTGGATCAATAACAAGCCCTTTTGTAGTGCCAGCTCGCAAATTTGCGATGCCCGCCACCCATCCGGCTTGCCCGTTTCAGGGTCAAAAATATGAATTGCGGCGACCATGCCATTACCGGTAATACGCTTTATTCGATCGGCATGACACCGGATAACGGAACGCTGGAACTCATACCCTTGCCACAACAAATTATGTTGAACTCCACTTCATAATGCTCATAAGAAAAAAAAAGTCCAGTCCGGCCGAAGCCAGACTGAATTTAATCGAAGCAGAGAGCCATCTGCCGCCGCGCAGTTTGTCTATGAATTTTCGCATAATATCCCAATTATTGCGGTGGCATCTTAAGCTGCGCTATCGAAGCATGCAAAGGCGTGTTTCGACAACGAACGCGTGTGGACTTTCAAGATATTTCTGTTTAGATTCAATAAATTAAAAGAATTATATTTCATAATGGCGTGATTTAGCCGTTGGGGTTATTTATAACTGTCTGGGCTACCGAATTCAGACGCGCCACGGGAGCGTAAGCTTTGCCAACAACCGATAATCGAGCCGATCAACCGGAGAAAGTTGATAGTCCCAGCGATGGGAGGCAGCATACCTCCGCCGGTGAGACCCATGAGCAGGGATTTTGGTCGTTCCTGCAGGATGACGGTGAAATTGATCTTCGTGATCTCCTTCGCACACTGTGGCGGCAAAAAGCCATTATTATCGGGACATTCTTCATTTCGGTTCTCATCGCCGGCGTGACAGTCTTTCAATTGACGCCCCTTTACACTGCCGACGCTGCCTTGATGATCGACGCCCGCAAAACAAAAATTGTTGATGTCGAGGCCGTGCTGTCCGGCATATCGACCGATGCCGGCGCCATTTTAGCGGAAGTTGAGATTTTGCGGTCCCGTACATTGGCCGAAACAGTGGTTACGAACCTGGGTCTCATCAACGATCCTGAATTCAATGGACGACTACAGCCCGATGGATTCTGGACTACGTTTATGAAAGCCAACCAGATTTTTCCCGATGAATTTCTAGCCAATTTTTTTGCAAAAAAGGAAAGTTTGGATCTGTCGCCGGAGCAGGCCAAACGCAAGGTCATGGCGGGCGCCGTGAAGAGCTTATTAAGTAATCTTTCAGTCGCACCGATCCGCCGCTCGCCGGTCATTCAAGTCAAATTCGTATCTAATAATCCCAAAAAGGCTGCATTGATCACCAATACCGTCACCCAGCTTTATCTCCGCGATCAATTGGAGGCCAAGTTCGAGGCAACCCAAAGGGCAACACGATTTCTCAACGACAAGCTTGGGGATCTCTTAACCAAAGTGCGAGCAGCAGAAAGCAATGTCGATGTTTACCGGCGCGCGAAGGGCCTGATCGAGCGAAAAGGAGTATCGGTAGACGGTCAGCAGATGGCCGAGTTGAATTCCAAGGTGGTGCTGGCACAAGCCGACCGGGCAGAGGCGGAAGCCCGCCTAATGCAGGTTAAAAGGTTGGTAAACAGCGGCAGCAATTTTGATTCCATCGCGGAGGTATTAAGCTCCCCCCTCATCCAAAGCCTACGCAGACAAGAATCCTTGGTCTTGCGCAAGGCATCGGAATTGACCACCGAATATGGCGAACGCCATCCAAAGATGATCAATATCCGCGCCGAGTATCGTGACCTCCGCGCCAAGATCGAAGCGGAAGTTCGTAAAATCACCAAGGGGCTGGAGAATCAGGTGGAGATCTCCCGGGTAAGGGAAGGCACCCTTCGAGCCGCTCTTACCGTCATTCAACAAAGGGTGGTCGGTCAAAACAGAGATGAAATCAAGCTGCGCGAATACGAGCGAGAAGCCACAGCGGCGCGCGCCATTTATTCGACCTATTTAAACCGTTTCAATGAAACCAGCCAACAAAGCGATACTCAATCGGCCGATGCGCGGATCATATCCAAGGCCGAAATTCCGGAAAGCCCGACCTTTCCCAAGAAGAGGCTCATCCTCCTTCTGGTTGGGGTCGGCTCCATTTTTCTTGGTATCGTCTTGGTGTTCGTTTTGGAGCGCTTGGATAACGGTTTCCGGACATCGGAACAGATTGAGCGGCTGACACGGGTTCCATCAATGGGTATGGTCCCGATTATCCGCGGCTTTATAAAGCGCACCGAACGCGTCGACCATTATGTGTTTGACCAGCCGACGTCGTCGGTTTCCGAATCCATCCGCAGCCTGAAAACTTCGCTTACCCTTGCCGGATTGGATGACCCTATTAAAGTTTTGTGCATCACCTCCAGCGTTCCCAGCGAAGGTAAAAGTACGGTTGCAAGCTGGCTGGCTCAGGTCGGCGCCCTTTCCGGACAAAGGGCGCTTATCGTCGACTGCGACCTTCGCCGCCCGAAACTACATGTGAATGTCAATGCCAGCAACGAGAAGAACTTGGTTGAATTTTTGGCGGGGAATATAACCCTTGAAGAAAGCGTCTATGTGGACGAAATAACCGGCGTGCATATGATTTTCGGCGTGCAGACGACGGGTAATCCCTTGGATATCCTACAATCGGCAACAATGAAAAACTTCGTCGACGCGGCACGCCAACATTACGATTTTGTGATCCTGGATTCGCCACCGATTTTAGCAGTGTCGGATGCCAAAATTCTGTCCCATTTGGCGGATAGAACAATTTATTTGGTGAAGTGGAATGCAACGCCGCGCGAAGCGGTCCTCTCGGGTCTGAAACAGTTGTTGGATGCCAAGGTTAAATTCGCTGGTATATTGCTGAGTATGGTCAATGTTAAAAAACACGCCCGCTATGGTTATGGCGATCAAGGGTATTATTATGGGCGTTATAAGGAATATTATACCGATTGATCGACGGCGCGCCGCGAATTTGGTTTGAACATGAACTTGTGCCAATCACGGTTATTTTGGTTTTGCCGGAAGAGGTTGCGTGAGTAAATTTCCAAAAATAGTGCTGATCCTTATTGCCGTTTCGGTCGGCGTGATTGTGCTATGGACAGCGGCGCCCCGAGCCATTTCGGAACTGGCGCGCTTAAGCACCGATTTAACCTGGAAAAACGTGATCGACGGGAAGAGGGATATTCCCCTCACCCGGCTGGAGAAGCTGCACGCCAACCAGAAATCGTTTTTGGGCAGGCGGGCGGCAGCACAATCCTATGCCAATTTAGCGGTAGCGGAGATGGCACTGGCGACCGCTCACCGCCTACAATCCGCCGAACGCGCCAGTTGGCTCAAGGCCGCCGAGATCAGCGCAGAGCAAGGCTTGCTGGGCCAGCCGGCGAATTCCTATGCCTGGACGCGCTTGGCCTATCTGCGCCTCATTAACGAAGGGAAGACGCAGCGCACCAGTCAGGCGTTGATGATGTCGGTTTTGAACGGGCCTTATGAAAAACGTCTTGTGCACGACCGAATTACCTATGGACTGCTCACTTGGGACAAGTTGACGGCGTCGGACAGGTCAATCATGCAAAATCAAATTCAATTTGCCGAGCGTAAAAACCGGGCAAAACTCGTTGAAATAGTGAGGAGGAACAAAAAATATTTGACGATCGTCATTACTGCCTTGGCAAATGATCCAGACCGAATGAAGGATTTTTTCAAGGCATACTACCGGAAAGAATTTCGTAAGCGATAGAGGGCATTAACGAGGGGTTGGGGTAATAGGTAAAATTATGAGGCGGGGGTACGTTGGCGGCTAATTCAACAAAGATATTGGTAACGGGCGGCGCCGGATATATCGGCAGTCATTGTGCGAAGGCGTTGGCAACAGCCGGGTATGAACCCATCACCTTTGATAACCTCTCAACCGGACACCGTGATTTCGTGCGCTGGGGACCGCTAATCGAAGGAGACGTTCGCGATTTTTCTGCATTGGCTAGCGCATTTAAAAAATACAAACCCGTTGCGGTTATGCACTTTGCCTCCCTCATTTCAGTTGGAGAATCTGTTGCGCGCCCAGAATTATATCATGACGTCAATGTTACCGGAACGCTTGTTCTCTTGAATGCTATGCGTGAAGCCAAGGTTGAGCCGATTGTTTTTTCATCATCGGCCGCAGTGTATGGCGAACCTCAGGTGAGCCCAATACCCGAGGACACCCCCTTTAGTCCGAGTAGCCCCTATGGCGTAACTAAAGCAATTTGCGAACAAATGATGGACCACTTTGGCAGCGCTCATGGCACCAGATCGGTGCGATTGAGGTATTTCAATGCCGCGGGCGCAGATCCGGGCGGAGAGATTGGCGAGCACCACGAACCGGAGACCCACTTAATCCCGCTTGCTCTCGATGTCGCCCTAGGACGGACAGACGTTTTACAAGTGTATGGCAATGACTATCCCACTCCAGACGGCACAGCAGTGCGCGATTACATCCATGTCGTAGATTTGGCGGAGGCTCATGTTGGGTCTTTAAAATTTCTGCTAGATGGCGGTGAAACCTTATTTCTCAATCTTGGTACTGGCGTAGGGGCCTCCGTGATAGAGGTGATCGAAACTGTCGAAAAAGTCACCGGCAAAACTATAAAACAGGTTAGAAAGCCACGCCGATTGGGTGACGCCCCGGTACTTGTTGCGGATAGTGGCCGCGCTCATGATGTTCTGTCCTGGAGGGCAACGAGATTCGGACTTGAGACTATTGTAACTGATTCGCTTCGCTGGAGCCTGTCCCGCTTTTCTTAAGAAATAAAATGCAACCCACCACAATTTAGCTATATTTTATTTGGGATTTGACCTGTTCCCCGCAAATTCCTCCACAATGAGGTAGAGTCCGTCACCGAAGAGGAGACGGATTGACCTTGACCTGTTCCCCAAGTTCCCGCCAATCATAAGCAGAGTCCTGGGTGCATTTGATGCCCTTTTTGGGCGGTTATGGCAACGGGCTCCAAGGTCCGTTGTGTCGTCCAATTAATTGTCGCTTCGATGGGCGTTAGTCCCTTGAGGCTTGAGTGCGGTCGCACATGATTGTAGTCCTGCCGCCAGAGCGCCAGCTCGATCCGCGCATGATGCAGGCCATTTCCACAAGCTTTGATAAGTTAAAAACCCTTCCTGATATTGGAAGACCGCTGCCAAACAATTTCAATTTAAGAGAAGTGATCATCAATTTTGGGGATTCTGGCTATGTTGCCTTATATCGCCATGACCGCGAACAAGATGCTGTTTACATACTCGCCTTCCGACACCAAAAGGAAGCTGGATAGGATACGTCCGCTGCACCAGATAATTCTTCTGCATAAAAACAATACTGACTAACGGAAGGTTGATAGATTCCGATTCTTTTAAAAATGGTTGCAAAAATTTAATCGGGTGGAAATGGATGGACCAATGGATAAATTAGATCTATTATTAATGGATGGAAACGGATGAATTAATGGATAGTGCCCCTAAAATAGCATCAATGAATATCACGCCGGAAATTCTAAAAAGGATTTCGGAGCTTGATGAATTTAAGGGCGCTTGGGGTGCAATAGGGCGGCTGGCACCTGAACGGCTGTCTAACTTACGCCGTGTTGCGACTATTGAAAGCGTGGGATCGTCAACACGTATTGAAGGGGTCAAGCTGACAGATAGAGAAGTTGAAGCCCTTCTTTTAAATCTGGAAATCAAAGAATTTAAAAACCGTGATGAGCAGGAAGTTGCCGGCTATGCCGATGTGATGGAAACGATTTTCAATAGTTGGGATGCAATTGATTTAACGGAAAACCATATCAAGCAGCTTCATCGTGATTTGCTGCAATATACCGATAAGGATCAACGGCATCGAGGCGCTTACAAAACACTGGATAATCACGTTGAAGCGTTCGGGCCGGATGGTGAAAGTCTCGGTGTGATATTTGAAACGGCTACGCCATTTGAAACACCGGCCAAGATGGTCGATTTGGTTGCATGGACAAAACAGACCCTTGAAGAAAAAGAACATCACCCTTTAATTGTGATTTCTATTTTCATCGTCGTGTTTCTGGCTATTCATCCGTTTCAAGATGGAAACGGGCGGCTGTCACGTATCCTGACGACGTTGCTTTTATTGCAATCAGGCTACGCCTATGTCCCCTACTCTTCTCTGGAAAGCGTTATTGAGCAAAGCAAGGAAGGCTATTATCTGGCATTACGTCAGACTCAGGGAACAATTCAGACGGATACCCCTGACTGGCAACCGTGGGTGACATTTTTCCTGAAAGCTCTGCAAAAGCAAAAACAACGACTAGATGCCAAGATTAAACGCGAGAAAATTATTATAGGTGATCTGCCGCCTCTTTCAGTGCAGATTTTGGAAATCGCACGTGAGCATGGCAGGGTTACGGTTGCCGACGCGGTAAAGGTCACGGGAACAAGCCGCAACACAATTAAAGACCACATAAAAAAATTATCAGCCAACGGCCAATTAGAACAGCACGGCAAAGGTAGAGGCGTTTGGTACTCACTAGCCAGCGTCTAGGGGAAAGATTGATAACCGGGCTATCAACGGCCCTTGTGATAAGTGCCGCCTCCCCTGGCTACCCACATTCATCTCAAGCGGATTTATCGAGTGTTTGGCATGGTAAAGGATTTTTATCGGGTGTTGGGGGCCAATTTAAAATTGATACTCGCAACAGGTGGTGCCGGTTATATAGGTGGGCAATCCAACTACTCATCTTGCAAATTGTTATTACTTATGTAATACTTAAGCAAGAATGAATGCAGGAGATAATCTATGACCACCCTGAAACTCAAACCCGTGGGTAACTCCACTGGCGTCATCCTTCCCAAGGAAATTCTTGCCAAACTTGATGTGGAAAGCGGTGACAGCCTTTTTGTGGTAGAGACCCCTAATGGTATTGAGTTAACGCCTTACGATCCGGAATTCGAGCGGCAGATGGAGGCCGGACGCAAAATTATGAAGAAGCGCCGGACTGTTTTGCGTGAACTCGCTAA
>JABMOP010000403.1 GCA_013204125.1 Rhodospirillales bacterium
ACCGGCGAGGGGCCGGGCCGCCCGCCGGTCAAGGTCGGCGTGCCGATGACCGACATCAGCGCCGGCACTCTGGCGGCTTTGGGTATCACCGGCGCCATCCACCGCCGTTCGGTCACCGGCCGCGGGCAGTTGGTCGATACATCGTTGTTCGAAGCGGGGATCATGTACACATTTTTGCAAAGCGCCATCCATCTCGCTTCCGGCCAGGTGCCCGGTGCCATGGGATCGGGCCATCCGGTGATGGCCCCTTATCAGGCGTTCCAGTCGTCCGATGGCTGGCTCATCGTCGGCGCCGGCAATCAGAGCAATTGGCTGAAGCTGACCGTATGTCTTGAAGCGCCCGAGCTCGCCGACGATCCACGCTTCGCCGACAGCCCCCGGCGCATCGACCACCTGGACGAACTGGTCGAGATTTTGGGCGGGTATTTTGCCCGCTACGGCAACGAGGAATTGCTGGCGCGCCTAGAGGCGGCGGGCGTGCCCGCCGGGCCGGTCTACGACATCGCCCAGATGAACGCCGATCCCCAGGCGCTGGCCCGGGGCATGATCCAGGAAGTTGGCTCGGCATCGGGCGCGCCGATGAAGGCCATCGGCCATCCGGTCAAATATTCCGAGGCGCCGGCCTCCATCCTCCGCCGGGCACCACTTCTCGGCGAGCATACCCATCAGGTACTGGCCGAGTTCGGCTTCGAGGCGGGCGAGATTAATGCGCTCGCTCAGGCGGGCGATATTTCAGACAGAGGGAGGCAAGGTTGATGGAATTTGACGTTATCGCAATCGGCGGCGGCTTTACCGGGTTGGTGGCCGCCAACCGGGCGGCGCAATTGGGCCTTCGCGCAGGCGTGCTCGAGCAGCAAACCGACGAGCGCTATATCTGCAATTCGCGCATCACCACCGGGGTCTGCCATATCCTGTTCGCCAATATGAAGCTGCCCGAGGCGGAGATGATGCCCATTATCGAGGCGGCGACGGAAGGCCGCGCGCGGCCCGATCTGGCCCGCGCCATGGCCGCCAATTCGCGGCGCGCCATTGATTGGCTGAGCGATGAAGGCGCCCGCTTCGTCGAGATGGTCATGGGCGATGGCACCAGGAGCCTGATCCTGGCGCCGCCCAGGCGATTTAAGGCCGGCCTCGACTGGGAAGGCCGGGGCGGCGATGTCATGATGCGCAAACTGGAAGCAAGCCTGATCAGCCGCGGCGGACAAGTGATGCGCGGAACCAGGGCCGAAGGCCTGATCATGGAGGACGGCGCCTGCCGGGGCGTGGAAGTGGTGCGCAGCGGCGCGCCCCAGCACATCTATGCCAAGGCGGTGATCGTCGCCGACGGCGGGTTCAGCGCCAACCGGGAGATGATCTGTCGCCATATCACGCCGGGGGCCGATCGCCTGCTCATTCGTTCCGCGCCCAATGCCATGGGTGATGGCATCCGCATGGCCGAGGCGGCGGGCGCTGAACTGACCGGATTCGGAGAATTCTACGGACACCCGGTTCACCGCGAGGGCCTGAGCAACGACAAGCTTTGGCCGTTTCCGATGATCGATCCCGTGGTCCAGGCTGCGGTGGTGGTCGGCGCCGACGGCAGGCGCTTCGCCGACGAGGGGCTGGGCGGCATCATCATGTCCAACGATATAGCCCGGCTGGATGATCCTCAATCGGCCAGCTTGATATTCGACGACGCGATCTGGAACACCGTCGCCAAGCAGGGGCCGACGTCCGCCAACCCACTGATCCATTCCGGCGGCGGCTCCCTCGCCCAAGGCGATGACCTGACTACCCTGGCCGAAATAGCCGGTATCGACGAGGCCGGCCTGGTGCAAACCATCGGCGCCTATAATCAGGCGCTCGCCGCTGGGACCCCCGAACGACTCGATCCGCCGCGCAGCACCAGGCTCTTCGCCGCCCACCCGATCTTGCAGCCGCCGTTTTACGCGGTCCCTTTGTGCAGCGGCATCACCGGAACCATGGGCGGCATTTCGATCGATGCCGCCTGCCGCGTTCTTAAGGCGGAGGGATCTCCAATCACCGGCCTCTACGCTGCGGGCACCACCATCGCCGGGTTGGAGGGCGGGCCAAGCGTTGCCTATATGGGCGGGCTGGCCAAGGCCTTCATTTTAGGGCTGCTCGCCGCCGAGACAATCGCCGCTGCTGAGTCTGTTCAATGATGATGAAATTTTCATCGAAGTGATTGGGTCATCGACCCATAAATGATGCCGGTGTTTGTCTTATTGCGATTAATTCGCTGAATTATCGACCTAAAATAACAGGGAGTTTTTGTCTTAGATCAAGGAAATTATCTTTGAGACCTAGGAATATTGCAGACCCATCAGGGAAGAGAATTAGACAAAACTTGGAGTCTCCCATTGAGCGGTATCAGAGGAATTGGCTTGAACTTACCGGTCACGGGATTTTGCAGACCGGTTTGCGCCTGTTCTCGGCCCTCATTGTATTTTTCGCTAATTAATTGGACGGGCCGACTTCTTGGATCCATGCAGTGGTAAAGATAGAAAAAACACCCGTTCCCGAAACCCTTTTCGCCAAGATATGGCGCCGTCATGTAGTGAAGGCGCTGGAGACCGGCGAAACACTGCTTTATATCGACCGGGTTTTTATCCATGAGGGATCAAGGCCAGGTTTCGTTACCCTTGACCGCCTCAAACGGTCTTTGCGCCGGCCAAACCAGGTAATCGCCTGCGTCGATCATTATATTCCCAGCCATGATCGTCACCGTGGCCTCGACGCCATCCCCGACCCGGCGACCCGGCAGATCGTCGAGGATTTGGAGGCTAATGCAAAAAAACACGGCTGCCGGCTGTTCGCCTTGAGCGATCCGCTGCAAGGCATCCTCCACGTGGTCGCACCGGAACAGGGGATCACCCAACCAGGACTGACAATTGTCGGCGGTGATTCCCACACTTCGACCCACGGCGCCTTCGGCGCACTGGCTTTCGGCATTGGCGCTTCCGAGGTGATGCTGGCCATGGCCAATCAGGCTCTGTGGCAGACCATGCCCAAGATCATGCGCATCAATATCGGCGGCGTACTGCCGGTGGGCGTGACGCCCAAGGACATGATCCTCGCCATCATCGGCCAGATCGGCATCGGTGGAGGCATCGGCCACGCCGTCGAATATAGCGGTCCGGCCATCCGCGCTATGTCCATGGAGCAACGTATGACGGTCAGCAACATGACCACCGAGGCCGGCGCCCGCACCGGGATGATGGCACCCGACGACACAACTTTTGAATACCTAACAGGAAGGCCCGAGGTGCCGACCGGCGATATGTGGGACAGGGCTCTGGCCTATTGGCGGACTCTTCCCAGCGACGCCGACGCCCTCTTCGATGCCGAAATTGATATCGATGGTGCTTCCATCCGTCCCATGGCCACCTGGGGCACCAGTCCCGAACAGGTTGTCCCCATCGACGGGTATATCCCCGATCCGGCCAAGGAAAGTGACGTCGCGCGCCGCGAGGCACAGAAAAAGGCACTCGCCTATATGGGACTAAAACCCGGCGAAAAACTCACCGATATTGCCGTCGATAAGGTGTTTATCGGATCCTGCACCAACGGCCGCATTGAGGATTTGCGCGAAGCCGGGCGCGTCCTCAAGGGTCGCCGCGTGGCCGTGCCCGGCATCGTCGTGCCGGGCTCCAGTGAAGTAAAGCGCCAGGCCGAAGCCGAGGGGTTGGACGGCATCTTTCGCGCCGCTGGGCTCGAATGGCGGAATTCCGCATGTTCCCTCTGCACCGATGCCAACGGCACCGATACTTTGGCGCCCGGCGAGCGCTGTGCGTCCACCTCCAACCGCAACTTTCAGGGCCGCCAGGGAGTCGATGTCCGCACCCATTTGATGTCACCGGCCTCGGTGGCAGCGACAGCGGTCAGGGGTGTCATTTCCTCGGAGCGGGATTTGTGAGGCGGCGGTGATGGAACCTTTCAATATTCTCACCGCGCCAGCCATGCCGATGGCAGAGTCGAACGTGGACACGGATCAAATCTGCCCGGCCCGCTATATAAAGACCCTGATCGGCCCGACCAACGACCAAGCCCTGTTTCACGACCGCCGCTTCGATGAGGCTGGAACGCCCAAAGCCGATTTTGTTTTCAACGACCCCCGCTATAAAGACGCACAGATCATTGTCGGCCAGCGCAATTTCGGCGTCGGCTCATCCCGCGAAGCCGCCGTTTTCGCGCTTCAGTCCTGCGGTTTTCGCGCCATCATCGCCGAGAGTTTCGGTGACATTTTCGCCAATAACTGCTTCAAGAACGGGGTTCTGCCGATAAAATTGGAAACCGAAGAATCCAGCCGGTTGCAAGACAGCGTCGTCGCCCATGCCGGGGTGCCGCTGGTCATTGACCTGCCTGCGCAGAAAATCATCGGGCCCGATGGCGCCGAATACGAATTTTCCATCGGCGCACTACACAAGATGTGCCTGCTCGAAGGATTGGACGATCTTTCTCTGACCGAGCGCTATTTGAATGACATCACCGCCTTCGAGGAAGATTACTGGGCGGCATTGCCCTGGCTGAGGAGTTGAAGCCGGGGCTGGTGGGACAACCGGGCGCTGGACGCCCAACTTTGGCGAGGGGAAGTTACCATGAGCGAAACTATTCTTGAAACCGATGTAATCGTCGTTGGCGCCGGCAACGCCGCCGCCTGTGCCGCCCTGTCGGCCCGCGAATACGGAGCCGAGGTGGTGATGCTCGAAGCCGCGCCGAAGGAACTGCGGGGTGGTAATTCCACCTTTACCGGCGGCATGCTGCGTTTTGTTTATAACGGCATGGAGGATATCGAACCGCTCATTCCCGACCTCACCGAGACCGAACGCAACGACATCGAGATGGACACCTATACCGAGGAGCAATTCTTCGACGACATGGGACGCCTGACCCAATACCGGTGCGATCCGGACCTCGCTGAAATCATGATTAAGAACAGTTACGAGACAACGAAATGGATGATCTCCAAAGGGGTCAAGCTGCAACTGACCCTCGGCCAACACGCCTTCAAGATCGACGGCAAGTTCAAGTTCTGGGGTGGCCTCGCCTGCCAGATCTGGGGCGGCGGCCCGGGGCTGGTGGAGACTCTTCACACGGCGTTGGAAAAGGAAGGCGTCGAAGTTCTGTACGAGACTCCGGCGCTGTCCCTTATCACCGACGACGGCGGTGTTACTGGCGTACGTGCGCGCCGCGACGGCCACATGGTGGATATGCGGGCCAAGGCGGTGGTGCTGGCCTGCGGCGGTTTCGAATCCAACACCGAAATGCGCACCCGTTATCTCGGCCCCAATTGGGACTTGGCGAAGGTCCGCGGCACCCGTTTCAATACCGGCCGCGGTATCCAGATGGCGCTGGATATCGGCGCCATGTCGACCGGCCATTGGTCGGGCGCCCACGCTACCGAGTGGGACAACAACGCGCCGCCCTTCGGCGACCTTGCCGTCGGCGATAGCTTCCAGAAGCACAACTACCCGTATTGCGTCTATATCAACGCCAACGGTGAGCGCTTTGTCGACGAGGGCGCCGACTTCCACACCTATACCTATGCCAAATATGGCCGCGAGGTGCTGGCCCAGCCAGGCCATTTCGCCTGGCAGGTGTTCGACCAGAAGGTCACCCATTTATTGCGCGAAGATTACCGCATCCGCCAGATCACAAAGGCCGAGGCCAACACCTTCGAGGAACTGGCTGGTAAGCTGGAAGGGGTGGACGGCAGCCGGTTCCTGGAAACCATCAAGGAATACAACGACGCTCCGCGGCCCGGCGTGTCCTTCGATCCCAATATATTGGACGGCCTTTCCACCCAAGGCCTGGCCATCGACAAAACCAACTGGGCCACCAAGCTGGATAAGCCGCCCTATCATGCCTATCAGGTGACCTGCGGCATCACCTTTACTTTCGGCGGGCTTAAAATCTCCAACGATACCGAAATCGAGGATACGGCGGGCAAGCCGATCGCCGGGCTCTACGGAGCCGGCGAATTGGTCGGTGGCCTCTATTACCACAATTACGGTAGCGGCAGCGGCCTCATGTCGGGCGCCGTCTTCGGCCAGATTGCCGGTCGCAACGCCGCCCAGACCGCCAAAGCTGCTTAGTTCGCGAGGGAGTTGATAATCCGCTTAATCCTGGTTCCCACGTTCATTTTTGCTGTCTATTAGAAAATTTCCAATAGCGGCGGATACCAGACGACGTGCAGAATTTTTTCGAACATGGCGTAAAGGATGATGAACCCAGCGACACCCTGACCGACGACGATCTGCCACTTCTCGCGCCCCCACAGCCATAGATAGGCCGACATCATTACCGGTACGGCGATCAACTGACCAACCAGCATGCTCAACAGGATGTAGGCGAACAAGATGGCGATTATCATGAGCACCTTGGCGTAAGGCTCTCCCTTTTCATCGATCATAATTCCAGCCTTGGCCTCGGACCGCGCCACGACGGCGGTGACTACCAGGGCGAGGAACGCCACCGGCGCGCCGAACGCGGAAATGATCAAGGGGAAAAAGCGCGCCTCCGACGGCCAGCCCTGGGCGCGGTAATAGACGACGGCAAAAACGGCAAGCATGGTAACCGAAATGATGCCTTGAATCCGGCGGTCGGGACCGGCCCCATCCTCATCGATGGCCAGGGATTCGCCGCTGCGCTTGCGTTTGAACGTCGACCACAACTCATAGCCAAGCGCGATTACCAGGATCACCAGCATGATCAATACGATTGGCCGCGACCACCAGGTCCAGCCCATGACCTGATATGAGAGGTCGAGGTTACTCTCCATGATCGGGCCGAGAATGAAGCCCAGCAGGATGGGCGGCCTCGGCATGCCGCCCCGCTTGCCGACATAGCCGATCAGGCCGCCGACCATCAGGAGCCACCAATCTTCTATGGAATTGCCGCTCATCCACGCCCCCATCAGCACGAACAGCGTGATGAACGGTATGATCAGGTTCGACCGTATAAACGTGATCTTCGCCATTTGCCGGCTCCACAACAGCATCAATCCGGCGCCCATGACGTTGGCGATGGCGAGCGTCCAGATCAGCGAGAAAGTGATGTCGAGATGGGTCGTCAGCATCTCCGGCCCCGGGCGCAGCCCATGGATCAGGAAGGCGCCGAGCAGCACCGCCATCGCCGCCGCGCCCGGGATGCCGAAGACGACGGTGGGTAATAGGGCGCCGCCTTTCATGGCGTTGTTGGCGCTTTCAGAGGCAATGACGCCGCGGATATCGCCTTTGCCGAAGAGGGTTTTGTCCTTGGCGCTTTGCACCGCGTGGCCATAGGCGACCCAATCGGCGATGGCGCCGCCGACGCCTGGCAGAACGCCGATA